>JBAUAY010001391.1:0-1585 GCA_049676235.1 Streptosporangiaceae bacterium | reverse complement strand
GCTCGTCGAGGCGGGCATCAGGCTCGAGGACGCGGTCGCGGGGGTGGCGGCGTGCCCGGGCGTGCCCGGCCGGCTCGAGCGGGTGCCCGCGCCCGGGCTCGGGGTGACCGCGTTCGTCGATTACTCGCACAAGCCAGGCGCGGTGGAGGCGGTACTGCGCTCGCTGCGGCCGGTTACCCAGGGGAACCTGATCATCGTGCTCGGATGCGGCGGCGACCGGGACCGGGCCAAGCGCCCCATGATGGGCGCGGCCGCCGCCTCGCTGGCCGACGTGGCCATCCTCACCAGCGACAACCCGCGTTCGGAGGACCCGCTGGCGATACTCGCGGCGATGCTGGATGGCGTGCTGAGCGTGCCGCAGCAGGAGCGCGCCCGGGTGATCATCGAGCCGGACCGCGCCGCGGCCATCGCGCAGGCCGTCACGCTGGCTTCGCCTGGTGACGTGGTGGTGGTGGCGGGCAAGGGCCACGAGACCGGCCAGTACGTGGCCGGTTCGGTGCTGCCGTTCGACGACCGCCAGGTCACCGCGGACGTTCTCGGCCAGCTCGCCAAGGTGAACCGGTGATTCCCCTCTCGCTGGCGCGGATCGCGCAGGTCACCGGCGGCCAGCTGGACGGCACTCTGCCGCCTTTGTGGGGGGACGCCGTGGTCAGCGGCGAGGTGGTGATCGACTCCCGGCGGGTCGCCGCAGGCGGGCTGTTCGCCGCGGTCGCGGGGGAGCGGTCTGACGGGCACGACTTCGCCGCCGCCGCGGTGGCCGCGGGCGCGACCGCTGTGCTGGCCACCCGACGGGTCACGGTGCCCTCGGTGCTGGTCGCGGATGTCCCCGCCGCGCTGGCCGCGCTGGCCAGATTCGTGGTGGACGCGCTGCCCGCGGCACGGATCGCGGGCATCACCGGGTCGTCGGGTAAGACCTCGACCAAGGACCTGGCCGCCCAGCTGGTGGAGCGCCTCGGGCCGACGATCGCTCCGGCCGGCTCGTACAACAACGAATTCGGCCATCCGCTGACCGTACTGCGCGCAGACGCCTCGACCAGGTACCTGGTGCTCGAGCTGTCCGCCCGGGGCGTCGGGCACATCGCGCACCTGTGCCGCATCGCGCCGCCCCGCTACGGCGTCGTGCTGAACGTCGGGCAGGCGCACGCGGGGGAGTTCGGCGGCCTGGACCAGGTAGCGCGAGCCAAGGGCGAGCTGGCCGAGGCGCTCCCCGCGGACGGCACGGCCATCCTGAACGCCGGTGACCCCCGCGTCCTGGCCATGGCCGGCCGTACCCAGGCCCGGGTCGTGACCTTCGGCCCGGCCGGTAGCGACGCCTCGGTCCGGGCGGCGGACGTGACGCTCGACGACCTCGGCCGGCCCAGCTTCATGCTGCTGACACCCGAAGGGTCCGCGCCGGTAGCCTTGCGGTTGCACGGCGCGCATAACGTGCCAAACGCGCTAGCCGCGGCGGCCCTCGCCCGCGAACTAGGCCTGAGCCTGGATGCCGTCGCGGACGGGCTTTCCGCCGCGGTCGCGCGCAGCCGGTGGCGGATGGAAGTCCACCAGCGGGCGGACGGAGTGACGGTCATTAACGATGCGTACAACG
>JBAUAY010001390.1:0-2599 GCA_049676235.1 Streptosporangiaceae bacterium | reverse complement strand
GCGTACGGCAGGTCAGTGCCGGTCAGCAGGGCCACGGTGAACACCACGAAAAGCACCACCGGCTCGGTGATGGCCGAGAACGTCTTGGCACGGCTCGACCCCAGCTGCGCGTACGGGCTGCCGGTCTCCAGCGCCGCGGTGGCGACCACGAAGCTGGCCAGCGACAGCAGGAACCCGCCGCCCAGGATGTCGCCCATGTACCCCAGCGGCAGCGGAAAGCTGGTCAGCACCGGGATCAGCAGCGGGATGGTCAGGTAGGCCATCACCGCGATGACCGGCGCGGCCAGGAAGAACCAGCTCACTCCCTCCGGGGCCAGGGCTTCCTTGCGGAACAGCTTGGCCAGGTCGTAGTACGGCTGGGCGATCCGCGGCCCGCGGCGGCCCTGCAGCCGCGCCTCGACCCTGGCGATCACGCCGGTCACGCCCGGCGCGCCGATCGCGATGGTCAGCACCTGGAGCAGCTGGATGAGGGGAATCGGCAGGGCCGCGCTCACCGCGCAGCCCCGGGATCATTGCCAGGCAGTCCCAGCAGATCGTCCATAACGAGGTCTCCTACCCTGATGAACTGATCGGGTAGAGGCCATCAGCGCGACGCCGCGCGGTTCATGGCGAGCCTCATCGCCAGGACGTCATTGTTGCCTAGGATGCTCTCCGGCTGCAAATCCGAGTCGGCCCTGCCGGCCGGGCTCGCCATCGTGCAGGCGTCCTGTGATGAGCTGTCGGGCAGGCGGCGGCACCGGGCATGTCTCGGTGGCCGGGCTGGCCTGCTACCGGCCCGCCTGCGCCGGTTACCATGCGAGGGTATGACCATCGGCGCAGGGACGGGCAGGCGGCTGGTGCTGCTCCGGCACGCCAAGTCGGCCTGGCCCGACATGCCTGACCATGAACGCCCGCTGGCCCGCCGCGGCCAGCGGGACGCGCCGGTCATGGGTCGCTGGCTGCGTGCCGCTGGCCTGGTGCCCGATCTGGTGGTGTGCTCCACCGCCCGGCGGGCCCGCGAGACGTGGCAGCTCGCCCGGTCCGGGCTCGGCGCCGCGCCGCCGGTCCGCTTCGATGACCGTGTGTACGAGGCATCGGCGGCTGCGCTGCTGGACCTGATCCGCCGCGAGTCAGCAGCCGCAGAGACGCTTCTGGTCGTCGGCCATGACCCCGCGGTCCCGGGACTCGCCCTCACACTGGCGGGGGCGGCCCCGGACGCCTATCCGGGCGACGGGTCCGGCGCGGTGCCCGCCGGGATGCTTGACCATATGCGGGCCAAGTTCCCGACCGCAGCGATCGCGGTGTTCAGCTGCGCCGGGAGCTGGGATGGCCTGGGCCCGGGGTCGGCGCGGCTGGCTTGCTTCATCACCCCCCGCGACCTGCCCGGCCGCCGGCGGTGAGGCGGCGGTCGAGGCGGGAGCCGATGTCTACCTGCGGTCGGCGGCGCTGCGCAGCCTGATCGCGATCGAGGGAGCGGATGCGCTGCGGCCGTGGCTGGAACAGCTGAGCCCGGAGGCCCGTTCAGCGTGCCAGGCATCGCCCGGAAGGCACTGGACGGTCGGCCGCACGAGGATGACCCGGCCTGACCGGGCAGGACGGCCTGCGCGGATATCAGGTCCCGCGGGGCGGGCATCCGCAGAACACCCCTCCGTCGAGGAAGGCGGCTGCCCGCCGCCACGCGGTCATCTCCTGGCCCCGGGGCTGATGACGGTGCGCCCAGGTGCCATTGGCGAACGCCTGGTCCAGCTCGGCGATCAGCCTGTCCGCGCGCTCGATCGCGCCGGATGCGGTCACCTGGCCAGCCCACGGGTCGGCTGCCCGCAGGCCCAGCAGGTGCCGGACGCACAGCGGCACCAGGCGGCCGGGAACCGGATGCGCGGATCGCAGCGTGGCACCCAGGTCATCGACTGCCTGCCGCGCGGCAGCCTCACTAGCCAGGCAGACGGGGCACGCGCCGGGGCCGGGGGGCTTGCGGCGCCTTGGCCAGAACAAGCCGTCTGATCTGCGGCGCGGCGGCGGCCGGGTCAGGGCCGCAGCCAGGCTCCCGGCCTGCCAGGCCAGCAGTGATCCCGCTTCCCGCTGGCCGGCCAGGACGATCAGGTCGCTGAGGTGGCCGGCGCATAGCAGCAGTCGGCGGTCCGGCTGTCCCCGGTCGCTGCTGCGGGCGATCCGCGCCAGGTGGCTGGCTTCGCAGCGTCCCGCGGCCAGGCAGGCAGCGCACATGCCGGAACCGGGCAGCGTGCCTGCCGGCAGGGCATCCCGCAGCACGGCCCGGGTGTCCGCGTCGTCGTCGGTCCCCCCCAGCCAGCCCAGGCTGGCCGGACGGGCGCTGGCGGCTGCGGTCATCGTCTGCGCCAGCCAGATGGCGACCCGGTGATCTCCCCGCATCGAGGCCGCTCGCAGGTGGGGGATGCACAACCCGCCGAGTTCGCGGTAGTAGTCGCGGACCAGGTCACCGGCCAGGCCGTCGAGCAGGGTATCCAGTGCCCGGCCGGCGGCGCCGTCGTCGTGCTCGCAGGCGGGGCAGCCGCCGGGCCGGGCCGCGCGGCCGGTGAGGCGGTCCCGGGCCTCGCGTATGAGGTACCGGTATACCGCGGTGAGCCTGTGCGCGGCTCCGGGC
>JBAUAY010001389.1:0-3478 GCA_049676235.1 Streptosporangiaceae bacterium | reverse complement strand
GTCCTGCTCACCGGCGACAACGAGGCCACCGCGGTCGCCGTCGCCGCGGCCGTAGGCATCGACGACGTGATCGCCGGAATCCTGCCCGCGGACAAGGTCGCGGCCATAAGGGACCTGCAGGCGCGGGGGCACCGGGTGGCGATGGTGGGCGACGGGGTCAACGACGCCCCAGCGCTGGCCGCGGCTGACCTGGGCATGGCCATCGGCGCGGGCACCGACGTGGCGATCTCCGCGGCCGACCTGATCCTGCTCAACCCGGACCTCAGCGTGGTGCCCGAGGCGATCGCGCTGGCTCGGGCGGCCCGCAAGACGATCAGGCGCAACCTGGCGTGGGCGTTCGGCTACAACGCCGCGGCGGTGCCGCTAGCCGCCCTGGGCTTCCTCAACCCGCTCATCGCCGCCGCCGCGATGACGATGTCCTCGGTCCTGGTGGTAGCCAACAGCCTGCGGCTGCGGCGTTTCGGGCGCGGCTTGGATCGCGGCCAGCGCCGGGCGTACCCTTGCTGAGCGGTACGCCAACTCTGCGAGGGACCGGTAGTGAGCGAACCTGACAATTCCCTTCGGGTCTCGGACGCCGAGCGCGACGCCACGCTGCGGGTACTCGGCGACCACGCCGCCGTCGGCCGGCTCACCCTGGACGAGCTCGAGGAGCGATCCAGCCAGGCGCTGGCCGCCAAGACACGCGGTGAGCTCGCCACGCTGACCAGCGACCTGCCGCAGGAGGCCAGCCAGGAGAGCGGGTCCAGCGCGGCGCCCGTCAGGACCAGGAAGCCGGTGCGCTGGATGGTCGCCATCATGAGCGGCTCGCACCGGCATGGCCGGTTCCGCGCGGTCGGCAGCATCAACGCCGTCGCGGTCATGGGCGGCGACGAGATCGACCTGCGCGAGGCCGAGATCGAGGGCGGCGAGCTCACGCTCAACGTGTTCACCCTGATGGGCGGCGCGAACATCTACATCCCCGATTCCATCGAGCTGGACGTCGGCGGTTTCTCGGTGATGGGCGGCAACACGGAGGTCGGCGTCGAGCGGCTGCGGCCCGGTGCCCCGCGGGTCACGATCCGGGCGTACAACCTGATGGGCGGCGCGACCATCTTCCGGGTCCCGCCGCAGGCCCGGGGCCTGGACCTAAAGCAAGCCCGGCGCCTGGCCAAGGCGGCCGGCCGCGGCCAGCTGCCCGCCGCCCCCGATTGACCAGCACCGCTAACGAGCCGTCGAGCACGCCCAGCAGGTAGCCGCGTTCGGTCTCGTACACGTGCGCCGACTTGACGACCATCAGCAGCCGTCCGACCGGGCGGCCGAGCTGGCCGGCCACGTGCTGCTGCAGCGAGGCGAGCTCGACCAGGTTGCCGTGGCCCTTGGCGCCGAAGTCGATGCTGTGCGCGTAGGCGATCAGCTCCACCGCGCCGCCCGGCAGCCAGAAGTCGAGCAGGCTGACGCAGGGGATGTAGCTCGCGTCGGTGTGCGGCTGGAAGGTGGTGATCGCGGCGGACCGCGTGGCCGGGTCCCGGCGCAGCCGGTCGACGACCCAGGCGACCTGGTCGCGGCCGGAGTGCTCGTAGTCGAACAGCCGGGTCGCGTAGCTGTCCGCGCCGCCCAGGGCGGCGACCTCCGCGTAGTCGGTGAAGTTGGCGTGCATCCAGGCCAGCCGCTCGGGTTCGGCGTGGGAGGCGATGATCTCGTCGGCCGGGTCTGGTCGGTCTACGGCCAGCATCACGACCGAGATCTCACGCACCGGCAAGCCGTCGTAGCGGCTGACGATGCCCTCGGCCAGGATCCGTCCGGCCACCGCGAGCCAGACCGCGCCGATGGTGTCCGCGTGCAGCGTCTGCGGGCCGTCGCTGGCCAGTCGTATCGTCACGACCGCATGGTAAGCGAACGTCGGCTGCAAGCTGGCTGCAAACCGGGGCGGGCACGATGGCCGCAACCGGCCCGTCAGGAGGCGACCATGACAGACATGCCCGTGATTGAGAAGTTCCTGCAGGCGATCGAGACCGCGACGATCCCCGGCTGCGATGTGTGGGCCGCGGACGCGACACTCGACGCGACCGTGCCCAACTGGCGGTTTCGGGTCGCCGGCGCCGACGCGATCCGCGCCGAGTACGCGCGCTGGTTCGCCGACCCCGGCCACTTCGACGAGCTGCGCCGCTGTACCGTCGAGGGCGGGGAGGCCGAAGTGGTCGAGTACACGCTCAGCTGGTCGGAGCATGGCGTGCCGCACGCGGCCCATCACGTGCACCTGCTGACCGTGCGCGATGACCGCATCGTCGCCGACACGGTCTTGTGCGGCGGGCGCTGGCCGGCCGCGCTGCTGGCCGAGATGGAGGCGGCTGGTGCCTGAGCCGCAGGTGACCGGGGGGTGGCGCCGGTACGGTGACGTGGCCGAGCTGCTGGCGGGTGCGACCGAGCGGACGGAACTGGCCGAGGTCCCCGGCAAGTCAGGGGCCACGCTGGAGCGGGTGGTGATCGGCGGGCAAGGTTACGTGCTCAAGCACCTCGACCTGGCCGAAGACTGGACCATGCGGGCCTCCGGCTGCCTGCGCGGCGCGCCGCTGGTGCTCTGGGAACGCGGCATCCTGACCCGCCTGCCGGACTGCTTCAACCAGCCGATCGTGGGCGCGGCGCCGGAACGGGGCGGCTGTGCGCTGCTGATGCACGACGTCACGCCGTGGCTGGTCCCGGCCACCGATGCGCCGATCACGCTGGCCCAGCACGCGCGGTTCCTACGGCATATGGCCGCTCTGCACGCGGAATTCTGGGCCTGCGGAAGCGAGTTCGACGTCGTTCCCGCCATGCACCGCTACCTGGAGCTTTCTCCGTGGATGGCCACGGCGGAGGCCGCCACGGGCTCACCGCACCTGGTGCCCCGGCTGGTCGGGAAGGGCTGGCCGCTGCTAGCCGAGGTCGCTCCCGCCGCGGCCGCCGTGCTCACCCCGCTCGCGTACGACCCAGGTCCGCTGGTGGAGGCGCTGGCCGGGACACCGCAGACGTTCGTCCACAGCAACTGGAAGCTCGACAACCTCGGCACCGACGACGCGGAGCGCACGGTGGTGCTCGACTGGGAACAGCCGGGGCGCGGGGCGCCGCTCAGCGACCTGGCCTGGTATCTCGCGATCAACTGCCGCCGCTTGCCTCAGTCGAAGGAGGCCTCGATCACCGCCTACCGGGAGGCGCTCGAGGGCTGCGGCATCGACACCGAACCCTGGTGGGACCGCCAGCTGGCCCTGTGCCTGCTCGGTGCCATGGTCCAGTTCGGCTGGGAGAAGGCCCTGGGCGGCTACGACGAGGAACTCGCATGGTGGGAGACGAAATCGGTCCAGGCGGCGGCTCTGCTGAGCTGATGGCTGTTGAGCTGACCGCTGCTGAGCTGACCGCCGGGCTGCGCGCGGGTTACGACGCCGCGGCGATCGACTGGGCCGATGGTCCCGGGCCGATGTATGCGCCGCTGGCCCGGGCGCTGGTGGCGGCCGCGCCGGTGCCC
>JBAUAY010001388.1:0-1682 GCA_049676235.1 Streptosporangiaceae bacterium | reverse complement strand
GGTGTGGTCGCGGCCACGGCCCAGCAGCAGGCCTTCGACCAGGTCGTCGCGGACCCGGCGGGCGGCCGCGGTGACCACCCGCTCGCGGCCGAGGATGACCCCGCAGATGGTGGCGGCGTGTTCGGTCACGAGCAGGCTCATGTCCTCGCCGAAGAGGTTCTCCGGCGGGTCGATGGTGACCAGGTAGGACGGGACCTCGTCGCCGACCAGCACGGGCGCCACGATGATGGCGGGCATGCCGCCGACCTTCGGCAGCCGCAGCGCCCGCTGGCTCAGCCTCGAGGCGCGCAGCACCTGGCCGAGCCGGGGGTGGACCATGTGCTCCCGCACGTCGGCGGCGGCCTTCTCCTCGGTCACGCCGGGCGCGGCCGCCGTCAGCACGTCCATCAGCTGGGTGAGGACGGCGACGGTCGCGGCCGTCCGGTCGGAGATCAGCCGGACCACGCCGGCCAGGTCCGCATCCTGCAGGGCCAGCCCGGACAGGTGCCGGTACACGGTGACAAGCTCGCGCAGGGCGGCGTTCTCCCGGTCCAGGTGCCGGGCGAGGGGCTCGGCCTGGGCAGCTGGTAGTGAACGGTCGTCGGCCAGCACCGGCGACCAGTTGGGTACTGCCATGACCGGATCGTACGACGGCGCGGCGTGCGTGTCGTTGTGGCAAACCACAAACCATGGCCGCAACCGGTTGTCTACCTGCCGAAACCAGTCACAATCAGGTTGCGGTCCGACGTCGGTCCTGACCCAATACGGCTCTTATACTTGACAAGTAACGCGTCAGCCGTAGAGATTAGCAGGCACTTTCACTGTTGACCGGGGTTTCCGGAGGGACTCGTCGTTGCTCGAGTACCGAGACGTGTATGCAGGTGGCCGCCTCGTCGGATCCGGATCGGCCGATGTGATCACGATCGTCAACCCGGCCACCGAGGAGGTCGCCGGCGCCGTCCCTTCGATGGTCGGCGCCGACGTCGAGGTGGCCGTGGCCGCGGCCAGGAAGGCCTTTGACGCGGGGCCGTGGCCGCAGGCCAGCCCGGCCGACCGGGCGGCGGCCATGGACCGGCTGGCGGCGGCCATCGAGGCCCGGGCCGAGGACACCGCACGCCTGGTGACGGCGGAAATGGGCATGCCGATCAGGCTGTCGCGGCGGAACAACGTATCGATCCCGTGCGGGATCATCCGGTACTACGCGGCCCTGATCCGGGACTCCTCGACCGAGGAGATGCGCGAGGCGGTCAGCTTCGCCGGGCGCACGCTGGTCCGGCGCGAGCCGGTGGGGGTTGCGGCCGTGATCGCGTCCTGGAGCTACCCCCTCATCCTCGCGTTCTGCCAGCTGGCCCCGGCGCTGGCGGCGGGCTGCACGATCGTGCTCAAGCCCGCGGCCGAGACCTCGCTGTCGGCCTACATCCTGGCCGAGGCGTTCGAGGCAGCGGACTTCCCGCCCGGCGTCTTCAACCTGGTCACCGGGACCGGCCAGGTGGCCGAGATGCTCGCCGCGCACCCCGGCGTCGACATCGTGGCCGTGGCCGGGCCGACCTCAGCCGGGCGGCGGATCGCCGCGATCTGCGGCGAGACCCTCAAGCCGGTGAGCCTCGAGCTCGGCGGGAAATCGGCCGCGATCGTGCTCGACGACGTCGACCTGGACGCCACCGCGACCGAGCTCGGCTGCCTCTGCTTCGCCAACTCCGGGC
>JBAUAY010001387.1:0-3951 GCA_049676235.1 Streptosporangiaceae bacterium | reverse complement strand
GGACGGCGCTGATGCCCCGCGCGCCCGGGCTCTTTGCCATCGCGAAATACGGGTCAGTTCTAAGATCGCTAGGCGCGGGGGAAAAAGCGGGGTATTGTCAATAGTGTTGCTCCGGACCCCGGCAGCGGTTATCCCCGAAAAATAGCGGGCTGTCGGCGGGATCCGGAGTTTTTTATGCCCGGGCACCACGAGCGTGGTGCTTTCTCCAGCGAAAGGCTGGACCCCGCGGCAGACACTCGCACCGCGACTTGTACAGCTGCGCCGACGGCCGAGCCTGCCCGTTCAACGCAGGCCGCTGGTATTGGCGCGTGCATTTTCTCGGCCTGGCCGCTGCCCCGTTCCCCTGCAGCTCCGGCCGCGCCCAGAAAGGAAACGAGCGCGATGACTGATCAGCTCGCTGTCGGCTATGAAGGCACGGAGCCGTTCCCCGGCGGCGGCAGCACGCCGCGCACCTTCGAAGGCGGGGTCCGGGTAGCGGTGACAGCCGCGATCGTCATCGTGCCGTTCGGCGGGCTGGCGGTGGCGGTATGGCTCGCCTGGGGCCACGGCCTGCACCTGCAAGACATCCTGCTCGCGGCAGCTCTCTACCTGGTGACGGGGCTTGGCGTGACCATCGGCTTCCACCGATTGCTCACCCACCGCAGCTTCACTGCCGCGCCGGCGCTGCGGGTCGTGCTCGCTATCGCGGGGTCGATGAGCTTCGAGGGCGAGGTCATCGGCTGGGTCGCCGTCCACCGCCGGCATCACGCCTTTGCCGACAGGCCGGGTGACCCGCATTCGCCGTACCGGTACGGAACCAGCCTGGCCGGGCAGCTCCGCGGTCTCGCCGATGCGCACGTCGGCTGGCTGCTGCGGGATGACCCCACCCCGGCCGCGCGCTATGCCCCGGACCTGGTAGCCGATCCGGCCATGCGGACGATCTCGGCAGCGTTCCCGGCCTTGTGCGTCGTGTCGCTCGGGCTGCCGTTCGCCCTGGGCTGGGCGATCGGCGGCAGCTGGCATGCCGCACTGGCCGCCCTGTTGTGGGCCGGACTGGTCCGCGTTGCCTTGCTGCAGCACGTCACCTGGAGCGTCAACTCGCTGTGCCACGTGATCGGTACCCGCCCCTTCGCTACTCGCCGCTACGACCGCGCCACCAACTTGTGGCCTCTCGCCGTGCTCTCCCTCGGCGAGAGCTGGCACAACATGCACCATTCCGATCCAACGTGCGCCAGGCATGGCGCCGAGCCCCGGCAGATCGATATCTCCGCCACCGTCATTCGCATCTTCGAGCGCTTCGGCTGGGCGACCGGCGTGCACTGGCCTGCTCCCGCCCGCCTGGACTCCCGCCGTCGCGCGCAGGGTCAGCCCCAGTCGCGTCAGGTACTCCAGGACCGCGAGCCGCTGACCTCGCCGGTACCCCGTTTGACCGTGAACGATGTTCACACTACAGTGAACAGTGTAGCTCGGAACTGAATAGTGTTCACCTGAGCGGTGTTCTTCCGGGTCGCCGGGCTCTCGGCCGGCCAGATGCAAGGGAGAACCAAGTGACCACCACGATGACGAGCTGGGAACTGTTCGAGGATCTGCGCGCGGCCCAGGATGAGTTGCTGCAGGCGTCATTGGGACGCGGCTGGCGGCCGACCGGCCGGCAGCACTACAGCGATGCCGGCACCGCGGTCTGGACTCCGGCGGTCGACATATCCGAACGCAAGGACGCTTACCTGGTGACGGTCGAGCTTCCCGGCGTCAAGGCCCACGACGTGGAACTCACCTTCGAGGATGGCCTGCTGACCATCCAGGGCGAGCGGCACTTCGCGCACGACTCCGCCGAGGAGAAGATGCACCGCACCGAGAGGTTCTACGGCGCCTTCCGCCGCTCGATCACCCTGCCTAGCCACGTGGAGGCCGACAAGATCGAGGCCTCGGCACAGGACGGGGTGCTGCAGATCATGGTGCCAAAGGCACCCGAAGTACGGGCCAAGCGCATCAAGGTACGCGTCGGCCAGGAACGCACCGCGCTGAAGCCAGGCGCAGCGGCCAAGAACGGCAGCTGACATTAGGCCCGGCCGCGCGGGCTAGGATCCGCCGCCCGGGGAGCATGACTTCCTGCCGGCCCGGCTCAACACGGCGGTGCCGGCAGGAAGCACACGCCCGTCGTATAAGGAAGGGCAGAGACTATGTTCACTACCACCGGCCCGAGACCCTCATGACCAGCGTCGACGTTACCTCCCGCCACACCGGCAGTCGGCCGGGGGCGGGCCTGCCGGCCGCCCGCACCATCGTCAGGCTACGTGGCGCCCTCGACGTCGCCGCCGCCCCGGCGCTGCGGGAACGCCTGATCGGCATACTTCATCCCGGCATGAGCCTGCTGGTTCTCGACCTGTCACGCGTGCCGTCTTGTGACCCCGCGGGGCTCGCCGTGCTGATCGGCACGCAACGCCGCGCCAGACTGCTCGGCATCGTCGTGCGCCTGGCCGCTCCCAGCCTCTCGGTCGCCGAGCTGCTGCGCCTCACCGGCCTGGACCGCAGCTTCACCATCTGCCCCGATCTCCGCGGCGCGCTCGCCGTGGAACGGCACGAGCCCGCGAAGGCGTCCCCAGCCCCGCAGGTCCTGGCCGGCTAGGCAGGTGCCCTTCCTGTTCGGCACCCGCTAGTTCATCGAGGCACTCGTCTGGTCATGGCTCCACGGTTACCTGCCGCGCGGGATAGATTATTGCCGCGCTTTGGGCTTACCTGCTGAATATCGCGGGAGCAATTCAGGACCTGAAGTTTTCGTTCGGATCGACGCCGTAAAGGGCATAGCGGCCCAGAAAAGCGCAAGAGCCCGTGAGAGTTACTTTCTCCCACCGCGATCCGTCGCGCAAGGCCGGCTGCCCGTACGTCAAATTCGGCACTGACTGAGGAGTCGGTTATTGGCGGCCGGTCCGCGCACACCTGAAAAAGCGAGCCGTTCGCTATCTGCACCAATATGATGCACGCCAAATTCGTGAATTCGGGGAAAGTGTAGTAACATCAAGAATGTTGCTCCGGACCCCGGCAGCTGTACGCACGAAATATTCGTGGCTGCACGGCAAGGTTCGGAATCTTCGTTATAAGCAGCAGTGCCGGCCAGACGACGCAGGCCGATGAATGGACAGTGAACTCGCGGAGAATTATTCTCCCTCCGTCATCCGCTCAGCATAACTGACTGCCGCACACTTCATTTCGCCTGTGACCAACGGAACTGCCGTCAATTAGGCGTACCGGACCAACAGGCGCAGCCCTCGGACAGGAACACCCACGTCCACCGCTTACACCAAGGAGAACCGCTATGAGACGAAGAACCTTCGACATATTGATGGCCACCGCAGGCCTGTTCCTCGCGATCACGCTGATCGCGTCCGGCGTCCTGCTGACCTGGGCCCATACCTTCATCGACAACGAAGTACACACCCAGCTCGCCGCGCAGCAGGTCTACTTCCCGCCCAGCAACAGCCCGGCCATCAAGGCACCAGAGTTCGCCGCGATGCACCAGTACGCCGGGCAGCAGCTGACCACCGGCGCGCAGGCCGAGGTCTACGCCGACCACTTCATCGCCAATCACCTCAAGGCGATCGGCGGCGGCAAGACCTACGCGCAACTGTCGGCCGAGGCCATCACGCAACCCAAGAACGCTGTGCTGGCGGCCCAGGTCGCCACGGTGTTCAAGGGTGAGACCCTGCGCGGCCTGCTGCTCAACGCCTACGCCTTCGGGACCATGGGCATGATCGCCGGTATCGCCGCGATCGGCGCGTTCATCGCCGCCGCCGTCATGCTGGTGCTCAGCGGCCTCGGCCTGATGCACGCCCGCCGCGTCGCCCCGGCTGCCGAGATCCTCAGCGGCCATCCCGCTAACGGACGGACCCCGGTCCCCGCATCATCGCCGGCCAACCAGGCCTGAGCTGAATCGGGCGCCTCAGACTCCTAACGACCGTGGTGACAGCCCTGCGC
>JBAUAY010001386.1:0-3161 GCA_049676235.1 Streptosporangiaceae bacterium | reverse complement strand
ACGCAGGGGCGGCGGGAGAAGCAACCGGCTTCGTTCGGTACCGAGAAAGGCGGCCCACGCCGGCCCGGACGGTCAGCTCCCAGCGGCCCGAGTTGGCCGCCAGCAGGTCATCGGTGATCTGCAGCGGTGCGGCGAGGTCGACCGCGGGGAAGCCGCGGGCGGCGACGGCGGCGGGCGCGTCGAGCAGGCGGAGCATCCAGCTCTCCCGTTCGGCGATGTCCGCGTCCTGCTCGCGCAGCATCCACCAGAGGGGGTCGGAGGGGCCGACGTGCGCGCGCATCGTCTCGGCCACCGTGGAGTTGGATGCGGCCACGGCCCACAGGGCCTGGGTGGTCGCGGCCGAGGCGGCCACCAGCCGATCGACGGAGATCTCGTCGTGGCCGCGCCGCCAGTGGTAGCCGAGGAAGCCGTCCGGGGCCAGGTAGGCGTAGCGATCGGAGTCGGCGTACCGGCCAGGGCGGGTCAGCCAGCCGTGCACCGTGGCCTCGCCCCAGGTGATCGGGCCGCAGTCGCGGGCGCTGGCGTGGGCGCGGCCGATGACGTCGAGCACCTCCGCTGCGTCGTCCGGGCCTGGGCGCCTGATTCCGACGGTCTTCATATCCGGCCTGGTCACCGCCGACAGCGCCCGCGCGGGCAGCACCACCTCGTGCCGGTGCCCCGCGATCTCCCAGCCGAGCGACCGGTAGATCGTCATCGTGGCCGGGTACAGGACCGAAAGCGGGTAGCCGCGTTCGGTCATGAGCTGGGCGAGCGCGGTCATCACGGCACGGCCGACACCCTGGCCGCGGTACTCAGGCGCGACCTGGACGCCCGCCACCCCGGCCATGGGGACCGGCCGCCCGCGCCACCACTGGGTCATGTCGTGGTACAGCGCGCTGCCCACAAGCTGGCCGCCGTCGAAGGCGCCCAGGCACCGGCCGGCGGCCAGGGCCGGCTCGAGGCTCCCCCGGATCCACGCCTCGTCTATCGGCCCGAACGAGCGCCTGGTCAGGTCCAGGTAGGCGTCCCAGCCGAGGTCGGGCGTGAGCGGGCGGATGATCATGTCAGCGGTCAGCCGAGCTTCTCCATGATGTCGTCGGCGACCGAGTAGTTGGCGTACACGTCCTGCACGTCGTCGGAGTCCTCGAGCGCATCGATCAGCCGGAACACCCGCTTCGCCTGCTCCTCGTCGAGGTCCACCTCGACGCTGGGCAGGAACGCCACGTCCGCGGAGTCGTAGTCGATCCCGGCGTCCTGCAGCGCCTTGCGCGCCACGACCAGGTCGGTGGGCTCGGACACCACCTCGAAGGACTCGCCGAGGTCGTTGACCTCCTCGGCGCCCGCGTCGAGCACGGCCGTCAGCACGTCGTCCTCGGTGACGCCGTCCTTCTCCACCACGATGACGCCCTTGCGGTGGAACAGGTAGGACACCGAGCCCGGGTCGGCCATCGAGCCGCCGTTGCGGGTGAACGCGGTGCGCACATCCGAGGCGGCCCGGTTCCTGTTGTCGGTCAGGCACTGCACGAGCACCGCGACACCGCCGGGGCCGTAGCCCTCGTAGGTGATGTTCTCGTACTGCGCGCCGCCGGCCTCGGCGCCGCTGCCGCGGCGGACGGCCCGGTCGATGTTGTCGTTCGGGACCGAGCTCTTCTTGGCCTTCTGGATCGCGTCGTACAGCGTCGGGTTGCCTGCCGGGTCTCCCCCGCCGGTACGCGCGGCGACCTCGACGTTCTTGATCAGCTTGGCGAACAGCTTGCCGCGCTTAGCGTCGACCACCGCCTTCTTGTGCTTGGTGGTGGCCCACTTGGAGTGGCCGCTCATGTGTTGTCCTTCACGATGTCTACGAATAGTCGATGAATGCGCCGGTCCGGGGTCAGCTCGGGGTGAAAGGCCGTGGCCAGCAATGGCCCTTGCCTGACCGCGACGATCCTACCCGTGCCCTGGTCGGTTCCCAGAATGCTGACGCCCGCGCCGGTCTGCTCCACCCAGGGCGCCCGGATGAAGACCGCGCGGAGCGGGTCTTGGCGGTCGTCGAGCCCGGTGAGCGCGATATCGCCCTCGAAGGAGTCAACCTGGCGGCCGAACGCGTTCCTGCGGACGGTCATGTCGATGCCGCCGTAGGTCTGCTGACCTGCGACGCCATCGGCCAGCCGGTCCGCGAGCATGATCATCCCGGCGCAGGATCCGAACGCGGGCAGGCCCGAGGCGATGAGCTTGCGCAGCGGCTCCAGCACGTCGAAAGCGACGGAGAGCCGCCACAAGGTGGTCGATTCGCCGCCAGGAATGACCAGCCCGTCGATTCGATGGAGTTCCTCAGGGCGGCGCACCGGCGCGGGCTGGGCGCCGGCCGCCTCGAGCGCGCGCAGGTGCTCGGGCACGTCGCCCTGAAGGGCGAGCACACCGATGACCGGTCCTGCGGGCTTCATCGTTCCTCCATGTCTGGCGCAGCGCAACCTGCGGCCGCGCGGCCTTGCGGCCGCGCTGCGCTGGAATACGGGTTGACGATTAAAACGCTGAAACCGTTGCCTGTCTTCCCGTGACGCCAGCGGCCGCGACTCGCGCAAACCGGGCGTTTAGGGTCACGAACTAGGGCGAGCGGCTTATCGGGGGCGGCTACTACCCCGGACGGGCAGTAGCCGCCCACCCTAGCTAGTCACCAGCCGCGGGCGGCGTAGTGCTGGTCGGCGGGGAGGGAGTCCAGGTTGATGCCGACCATGGCCTCGCCCAGGCCGCGGGAGACCTTGGCGACGACGTCCGGGTCGTCGTGGAAGGTGGTGGCCTTCACGATTGCGGCCGCTCGCTTGGCGGGGTCGCCGGCCTTGAAGATGCCCGAGCCGACGAACACGCCCTCGGCGCCGAGCTGCATCATCAGCGCGGCGTCGGCGGGGGTCGCGATCCCGCCCGCGGTGAACAGCACGACCGGGAGCCGACCGGCCCGCGCCACCTCGGCGACCAGCTCGTAGGACGCGCCAAGCTCCTTGGCCGCGGTGAAAAGCTCTTCGGAGGGCAGCCCGGACAGGCGCGCGATCTGCGACCGGATCGAGCGCATGTGCCTGGTCGCCTCGACCACGTTGCCGGTGCCGGCCTCGCCCTTGGACCGGATCATCGCCGCGCCCTCGGCGATCCGGCGCAGCGCCTCGCCCAGGTTGGTGGCGCCGCACACGAACGGCACGGTGAACTTC
>JBAUAY010001385.1:0-1982 GCA_049676235.1 Streptosporangiaceae bacterium | reverse complement strand
CGGGCGGCTGGATATCAGCGCGCGGAGATCGACGAGCGGCCGTTGCGGTCCGGTTCGCTGAACCTCGACATCACTCCGGTCAGCCGTGTCGGCTGAGGGTCCCGGAATGCCCGGGGCACCCGGCATGCCGAACAAGGCAGCCGGCCTGCCCAATGGAGCGCCGAGAATGCCGAACGGGGGGGCACCCGCTGTGCCGACCGGAACAGAGGCCGGGTCGGCAGGCGTCCCGCTGGGTGAGTTCGCCCTGCTGGACGTAGATCGTCGGCGGCGGACCGGTGTCCCGGAAGTGGTTTTCGGCGAAGGCAAGACGTCCGAGCAGATCTTCGCGCTTCTGGCCGAGTTGCGGGCCCGCGATCCGGAGGCACCGGCCCTGGCGACGCGCTGCCCGGCCGGCGTCCTGGACGCGGCGGCCACCCGTTTCCCTGGCGATGCCGTACACGCCGATCACGTGGCCGGAACGGTCGCCGTCGGGACCCTTCCGCCCGCACGCGGCAATGTGCTGGTCGTGACGGCCGGCACCACGGACCTGAAAGTGGCCCGGGAATGTGCGGCGACGCTGGCCGTGCTGGGCGTCCGCGCGGACGTCCTCGCCGACGTAGGCGTGGCCGGGCTCGGGCGGCTGTTGTCCCGGCTAGACGACCTGCGCGCCGCCGAGTGCGTGGTGGTCGTGGCCGGGATGGATGGTGCCCTGCCGAGTGTGGTCGCCGGACTGGTCAGCGCGCCGGTGATCGGCGTGCCGACTAGTGTCGGCTACGGCGTCGCGGCGGGCGGCCTGGCCGCAGCGGCCAGCATGCTCGCCTCGTGCAGCCCGGGTCTGGTCGTCGTCAACATCGACAACGGGTTCGGGGCGGCCGCGCACGCCGCCAAGATCATCCGCGCGGTTCACCGGTGACGGACCGGCCGGGTGCTGCCTACATCGACGCGACCGCGGGCGTGGCCGGCGACATGCTGCTTGCCGCCCTGCTCGATGCGGGCGCCGACGTGGAGCGGGTACGCGGAGCCATTGCCTCACTCGGCGTGCCCGGTCTCGGGCTGCGGACCGAGGCCGCCCGCCGTGGCGGCCTCGCGTGCCTGCGGGCCGTGATCACCACGCCGACGGTGACCGACCGCCAACGGCACCTCGCCGACGTGCTCGGCCACGTCGGCGCCAGTGACCTCCGCCCGGCCGGGAAGGATCTCGCGACGCGGGTCTTCCGGCTGCTGGCCGAGGCGGAGGGGGCGGTGCACGGCGAGCCACCCGAAGACGTGCACTTCCACGAGGTGGGTGCGTTCGACTCACTGGCCGACGTGGTGGGGTCGGCGGCCGCACTGGAGGATCTCGGGCTGCTGCGGCCCGGCGCGGTGATCTGCTGCTCGGCGCTGGCCGCCGGGAGCGGATTCGTCACCAGCCGGCACGGCCGCCTGCCGGTGCCTGCTCCCGCTGTCCTCCGCATCGCCGCGGCGGCCGGCCTGGAGCTGGCCAGCGGCGACCTGACCGGTGAGCGCACCACCCCGACCGGTGCGGCCCTGCTCGCGGCGGCGGCCACACCAGGCGGCTTCCCAGCCATGACGGTACGCGCGGTGGGCACCGGCGGCGGTGGCCGCGACACCCCGGACCGGCCCAACATCACCCGGGTGGTCATCGGGGCGTCCGGCGCGGAGCGGGACCTGCGCGAGGGCGACGTGACCGTCGTCGAGAGCACAGTCGATGACCTCGACCCCCGGATGTGGCCTTCGGTCCTTCAGGCGGTGCGGGCGGCCGGTGCCTGGGACTGCTGGTGTACCCCGATCGTCGGCCGACACGGCCGCCCGGGGCAGGTCCTCACCGCCCTGTGCGCTGAACCGGTCCGTCGCGCCGTGGCCGCCGCGATTTTCACCCACACCGGGACGCTCGGCGTCCGCTGGTCCCGGATGAACCGGCTGACCGCCTCCCGGACGTCGGTAGAGGTGGAAGTGGGACCGCCGGGCAGCAGCCAGGTCGTTACGGTCAAGGTGGCCGACGC
>JBAUAY010001384.1:0-6364 GCA_049676235.1 Streptosporangiaceae bacterium | reverse complement strand
CTCCACTTCAGCGCGCAGGGCACGCCTACCGCGCAGACGGTGTGGAACGACACCTACAACAAGGCGGCGAACGAGTTCGCCGCCGGCGACGCGGGCCCGAACCCGCTGGCCGGCGGCGGCGGCCTGTCGGTGCTGTTCGGCCGGCCGTGGTACCAGAACGGCGTGCGGAACGTGGTCGGCGACCGCCGCGGCGTGCCCGACATCTCGATGAGCGCGGCCTGCAACGGGTCGGTGGACACCTACGGCACCTTCGGCGGCGCGCCGGCCGGCTGGTCCCCGGCGTGCGGCACCAGCGAGGCCACGCCGCTGTTCGCGGGCATCGTCGCGCTGGCCGACCAGGTGGCCGGGCATTCCCTCGGCCTGATCAACCCGGCCCTGTACCAGCTGGCGGCCGAGGGCGCCCCCGGCATCGTCGACGTCACGTCCGGCAATAACACGGTGTCGTTCAGCCAGGGCGGGCACGAGCACACGGTGCGCGGCTTCACCGCCACGCCCGGCTATGACCTGGCCTCGGGGGTCGGCACGGTGAACGCCGCGTACTTCGTCAGGGAACTCGCCTTCGTGGCCGGCCACTGAAAGATCTATGCGGCCGAACGGCCGTGGTCCGTGCCCTGGGAATGCTGTCGTCATTTGATGTCTACGTGCTGCCGGACTGCTGGCGGTGCGGAGCGGGACACAATTGGCCTGATGGGACAGACCCGGCCGGACTGCCCGGGGGAATCGGTGTGAAGTATGGCTGTCGGCTGCCCTGCGCGATATACATTGTCTGCGTGTGGCGGCACCGTTAAACGCCGCGTACTTCGTGCCTACCCCCGCTGTGACCTCGCGTTTCCCGGTGGAACCATCCGCATCACTCCCCCGCCTGTGGCGGTTAAGCCCTACCCGGGCGGGAAGTCGGAGCAGCCACCCCGGCGGACGACACGCAAGGAGGAGAGGAAGCGATGGAGGACGTGTTCGATGTCCTGGCCGAGGACCACGAGGAGATAAGGCAGGCGCTGGCCGAGCTCGAGAAGGGTCCGACCGCGGCGACCGGCGCCACCGAGGATCAGCTGATGCTGCGCAAGATCATGACCGAAGAGCTGCTCATCGAGGCATCCAAGCACGAGGAAATCGAGCTGACCTGCCTGTGGCCGGCCGTGCGCGAGCTGGTAGCCAGCGGGGAGCAACTCGCCGACCGCGGCATCTGCGCCGAGCTCGAGATCGCGGCGCTGCTGGCCGGACTGGACAAGCTGGACGCCAGCCAGCCGGAGTTCGAGGACCTGCTCAGCCAGTTCACCCAGATCGGCCGGGAGCATTTCGAGTTCGAGGAGCGGCAGGTATGGCCGCGGCTGCGCGCTGCCTTCAGTTCCGGGGCCCTGGCCCCCAAGGCCGCGGCCGAACTGGGCCGCAAGATCCTGCTGGCCAGGCAATCCGTGCCTGCCCGGCCCGGCCCGCATGCGCCGGCCCAGAGGTCCCCATGGCCCGGTGAGAGCGCTCGCCACGGTTCGTTCGGCTGAGAGAATGCTCTACGGAGAGCGCGAATCTGCAGTGCGCCTTCAGCTAACTCTCAGGTTCGTGGTGCTGACTGGAGAGGGACAGGACCGGCCCGGACCATGCCGGCCGGCCGGCCCTGGCTCCCGAGCGACCCGGACGCCCACACCTAAGGCGTGATTCAGATGCAGGATTACAGCGGCTATGGCCAGCCGCCCACGGGAGACTTCGGATCGTCCTCGTCGCCTCCTCCCATGCCTCCCATGCCTCCCCGTCCGCCCAGGCGCCGTATCGGCCTGCTGAGTTACCTGGGCGTCGCGCTGGCGGCGGGCCTGCTGGGGGCGGGTACGGTGGTGGCCCTGTATCACCCGGCGGCGAGTTCGGTGGGGGCGGTGCCGCAGCCGAGCAGCAGCGCGATCGCGCCCGCCCCGCTGCCCAGCACCGCGGTACCCGCGCCGAGCAGCGGCGGGTCCGGCGGGTCCGGCGTGTCAGGGAACCTGAGCAGCGTCGAACGAGGCCTGGTGATCATCAACACCACGCTGCAGTACAGCAGCGAGCAGGCCGCGGGCACCGGCATGGTGATCAACGCCGACGGCCTGGTGCTGACGAACAACCACGTCATCGAGAACGCCACCAAGATCACCGCCACGGTGGCGTCGACGGGGAAGACCTACCGGGCGAAGGTCGTCGGCTACGACGTGACCGGCGACATCGCACTGATCCAGCTGCAGAATCCGTCCGGCCTGCACCCCGTCCCGATCGGCGACGCGAGCAAGGTCAAGGCCGGAGCCGCAGTCGTGGCCCTGGGCAACGCCGAAGGGCAGAATCAGATCGTCCCTGCCACCGGCCATATCACCGGGCTTAACCAGACCATTACGGCCAGCGACCAGGGCGGGACGGTCAGCTCGGAGACGCTGCACGGGATGATCGAGACGAACGCGAACGTCGTGGCCGGCGACTCCGGCGGCCCGCTGGTCAACTCGGCCGGCCATGTCATCGGCATGGACACCGCGGGCAACAGCGTGAGCGGCCCGCAGCAGCAGTCGGTGTCCGGCTTCGCCATCCCGATCAACACCGCCCTGTCGGTGGCCCGCCAGATCACCGCAGGCCACGCCGGTTCCACCATCGTGGTCGGCTACCCGCCCTTCATCGGGATCTACGTCGGCAGGGGGACGGACAGCAATCCGCAGGACCAGGCCTCGCAGCAACAGCAGCAGAACAACGGCTTCGGCGGCTTCGGCAACGGGTTCGGCAACGGCAACAGCAATGGGAACGGCGGCAGCGCGAGCTGCTACACCAGTGACGCCAACCTGTCCGTCCCGTCCACGATCGCCCCGGTGAACTCGGGCACACTGGTCATCGGCACGATCTGCAAAAGCCCGGCCACGGCCGCGGGGCTGACGGCCGGATCGGTCATCACCGGGGTGAACGGCCATACGGTCGGCTCGCCGCAGAGCCTAGCCGCCATCTTGTCCAAGCTCCGGCCGGGCGACACGGTATCCGTCACCTGGGTCACCCCGGACAACCAGAACAAGACCGGCAACCTGGCCCTGACCGCGGGCCCGCCCCTGTAAGCGCCTCACGATGATTATCGGGCGCTTCAGGCCGCCGTGGGCAGTGAGCTCTCCTTCTGCTGCTGCTCGAAGACCTGGACGATCTCCTCGACCGGCAGGTTCTTGGTCTCGGGCAGGAACTTCCAGACGAACACGATGGCCAGCGCGCACAGGCCGGCGAAGATGACCATGACGCCGGCCAGGCTGATGGCGTTCTGCGTCACCGGGAAGACCTCGATGAGGGCGAAGTTGGCCAGCCAGTCGATCATCGCGGCGAAGGCCGCGGCCTGACCGCGGACCGCGGTAGGGAACACCTCGCCCTGCAGGGTCCAGCCGACGCCGCCGACGCCGACCGCGAACGAGGCGATGAAGAAGTCCAGGCCGATCATGATGACCACGAGCCGCAGCGTGCCGGACGTGAGGGTCAGGCCCCCCGCGGTGACCAGCGCGAAGAGGATCATGCCGGTGTAGCCGCCGATGGCGAGTGGCTTGCGGCCGAATTTGTCGATCCAGCGGAAGCCCAGGTAGGTGGCGGCCACGTTGACGCTAGTCATGATGGCGGTGACCTCGACGCCGGCGATGGTGGTCTGCACCAGCGAGGCGTGTGCCCCGGAGAAGATCGGCCCGAGCAGGTGCGGCCCGTAGTACAGCGGCACGTTGATGCCGGTGATCTGCTGGAAGATGAAGAACACGCTGACCACGACCAGCGCCCGGCGTACCCCGGGCGTCCAGGCCCGGCGTCGCTGCTCGTGGCTTCCGCCTTCGACTCGCTCGACGATCTCCGCGGCGCGGCGGACGTCGTCCTCGCTGACATCCTGGACGCCGAGCGTGGCCATGGCCTTGCGCACGCCGTCGTAGCGGCCGTGCCGCAGCAGCCAGCGGGGTGACTCAGGCATCCGCGTGCGCAGCGCCAGCCCGATCAGGGCCGGGACGGCGCCCAGGCCCAGCACCAGCCGCCAGCCGACCGTGGCCGCGCTGGCCGGGAACGCGCTGAAGATGATCAGCGCGACGATGTAGGAGACGAGGATCCCGACCGTGATCATCCACTGCTGCAGCATGGTCAACGACCCGCGCCGGTCCTTCGGCGCATATTCGGCGATGTACGCGGTGGCGACCGCGGAGTCCGCGCCGATGGCCATCCCGATCAGCGTCCGCGCGATGAGCAGGACCGCGGCGTTCGGCGTGACGGCCGACATGATCGCGCCGACGGCGTAGATGCCCGCGTCCAGGATCAGCAGCAGCTTACGCCCGAAGTGGTCCGAGGCCGGGCCACCCAGAATCGCGCCTGCCGCCGCGCCGAGCGAGGCCCCGGAGACCAGGTATCCAAGCGCCAGCCCCTGCAGGTGGTACGGGACGAAGTTCAGGGCCGAGCCGATGTTGGAGGTGTCGTAGCCGAACAAGAACCCGCCCAGCGTCGCCAGCAGCGTGAGCTGCCAGTAGAAAGCCGTGGGCTTCCGGTCGTCCAGGGTCTTGAGGACGTTGTTGTCCGTCGCGGGCTGAGCCATGAGCGCTCCCTTGCTGCCATCCGGTGGCCGCCTCACCTTCCCGGACGAAAGCAAAATGAACATGCCGACCCCAAATCCCGCGCCGCCGCCTCCCCTCCGCCGGTCATATGGGGTGCCTCGTGGGTTCGGTGGCGCGCGGCGGCGGATGCCGAGAGTAGGTTGAGGTGGTGGCTACCGTGAGCGTTCGCTACATCGTCCACGATGTCGATGCGGCCATCGGCTTCTACTGCCGGAATCTGGGCTTCACCGAGGTGATGCATCCCGCGCCGACCTTCGCGATGCTGTCGCGCGGCGACCTGCGGCTGGTCCTGTCCGCCGCGGGCGGCGGCCCGGGCGGCGGCCAGGCCATGCCGGACGGCCGGGTGCCTGAGCCCGGCGGCTGGAACCGGTTCTCAATCGAGGTCCCCGATCTCGCGGCCAAGGTGGAAGAGTTGCGGGAAGGCGGCGCTCGCTTCCGCAACGAGATCGTCACCGGCGTGGGCGGCAAGCAGATCCTGCTGGAGGACCCGTCCGGCAACCCGGTCGAGCTTTTCGAGCCGATCGTGCCCGAGGCCAGGCTGTCGCCGCCCTCGTGAGCGGGATCGCGGTCCGGGAGCTCACCGCGGACGACGCGGCGTGGGCCGCCGAGCTGATGGAACAGCGGCGGCAGGTATACGCCCGCTATTCGCCGGTGTTCTGGCGGCCGGCCCAGGGCGTCACCGGCCTGCACGAGCGCTTCCTACGTCGCCAGATCGCCTCGCCCGCCAATGTCGCCCTCCGCACCGAGCACGGCTTCATCATCGGCCAGCGCCGCGGCCAGGAGGGCTTCGTCGATGACTTCGCGGTCGGCGAGGCGGGCCGCTGGGATGGCGACGGCGCCGGACTGCTGCGGGCGACGTGGCATCGATGGCAAACGGCAGGCGGCGCCGACGCGGTGCGGGTGGTCACCGCCCACGCCGACGAGGAGAAATCCGGCATGCTCAGCCGCCTCTCGCTTGAACTGGCCGAACAGTGGTGGGTGCGCGAAGTCCAGCCTGCGGGCCAGGCCCGCCCGGCGGGCCAGGTCGGCGGAGCCGGGTTCTCCGGCCTCCTCGGCCCCGCCCCGCCGGTCTATGATCCCGGCGGCCCGGTCCTGTACGTCGATCACCTGGACGACGACGCCGACCTGACCGCGGTCGAGCGAGAGTCGGCCATGATCGGCGCCGTCTTGCTGGTCGTTCCCGCGGTGCCCGGCTCGACCCGCGCGGAGCGGCTCAGCCGCCCGGGCTGGACCGTCGCCTCGGACTGGTACCTGGGCCGGCCCGCGGCGACCTGACCCGGGCCCGGCCGCGCGGTGCTGTGGTGTCGATAAAAGACCGGGCGCCTCCAGGGGTTCAAAAGGCGGCGTGCGGTCGTCACACTGGATTGTGTGTATGACGTCGACGTGCTGGTGATCGGCTCGGGGCCTGGCGGCCAGAAGGCAGCCATCGCCGCGGCGAAGCTCGAGCGGCGGGTGGCGATCGTCGAGCGCAAGGACATGATCGGCGGCGTCTGCCTGAACACGGGAACGATTCCGTCTAAGACCCTGCGCGAGGCAATCCTCTACCTGACCGGTGTGGACCAGCGGGAGATATACGGGCAGAGCTACCGGGTCAAGGACGACATCACCATCGCCGACCTGGCCGCCCGGACCACCCATGTGGTCGGCCGTGAGATGGACGTGGTGCGTAGCCAGCTTTCCCGTAACCGGGTCACGACCATGACCGGCACGGGCAGTTTCCTCGACCCGCACACCGTGGAGGTCGACGGCGGCGACGGCCGGGTCCGCCGGATCAGCGCGGACAAGATCGTGATCGCCACCGGCACCCGGCCCGCCCG
>JBAUAY010001383.1:0-8995 GCA_049676235.1 Streptosporangiaceae bacterium | reverse complement strand
CTGAGACCCCGGTCACCGTCGACTGATCTTGCTACTACCTTGCGGCTCCCCGTAGCTTCAGGATCTCTGGGCCGTCCCCGCAGGCCTGCTAAACGCCACTGGCCGTTCGGTTGTTGCTCAAGCCCCGTGCCCGGCAGCTTGACCTCCAAGTCGTGCGCCAGGGCCAGGATGTCCTCGGCCTGACCGCGCGAGTCGGCCATGATTTGCCGCAGTTCGTCGGCGGTGAACTCATCCCACGCCACCGGCATCTGCGCCGGGCCTTGGAGCGAACAGCCGGATGCGGGCCGCCGGCGGATCAACTCGGCGGCCACGGCGTGTTTACGCGCGGACGCGTGCGCCTCGACGCGGTCCCACGCGCACATAGTGCCCCGGCGATCTCGTCGTCGGAGGCGCCCTCGTATCGGTCATCCTCACCGGCGGCTTCGGCGACGAAGCCAGCCAGGGCATTACAGCCTGGCATGGTGTCCAGCACCATTCCGGTCGCGAACCCGGCGGCACGGCTCAGGTGCTCTCCGGGAAACCGCCGCGCGGAGCCGGGCTGTCCGGGGCCGCGGCGCTCCAATCCAACGAACAGCCCGGCGGGCATTCCTAGCCTCAAGGCGCGTACGGCGGCCGCGGCCTCCTCGGCGCTGATCTGCCGGCACCCGGCGACGATCTCATCGAGGTTGTATTTCCAGTACCCCGGCAGGCCGTCCGGGTCGGGCTCGTCCTCATCTGGGCCACCCGGCTCGTCCTGGTCGGCGGTCGCGTCGCACCATGCCAGCCATTCCTCATCGGTCATAGGGTCCGGGCCTGGAATAGGGTCGCCCGGCTCGCGGGGCGACTGGGCGGGATCTTCGTCCCGCCCAGGTCCCGTAGGAGCTGGCCCTTTAGGCATGCACCACCACGTTTGGAAGAGTGATCTTGATTGAGACTTTTATAGAACATAATAGCTAATTAGTGCATCCGAAGCAATACAATATTCGGGCAATTCGGCGCTGTCCGTATTAAGGATTCGAACAAGGGTGGGCCCAGATCGAGGCCGGGCCGGGGGGAGCCGGGGCGGGGCCTGCTCTGCGGGCGGTTCGTGACAGCATGTCGGCATGAAGGTGCTGCGCACTCCTGAGGACCGCTTCGCCGACCTGCCTGATTTCGGTTATCCGCCGCGCTATGCCGAGGTCGGCGGGCTCCGGCTGGCCTACGTGGAGACCGGGCCGGCCGACGGCGAGCCGGTCCTGCTGCTGCACGGGGAACCGAGCTGGTCGTTCCTGTACCGCAAGGTCATGCCGGTGCTCGCGGACGCCGGGCTGCGTGCCATCGCGGCGGACCTGGTGGGGTTCGGCCGCTCCGACAAGCCGGCCGAGATCGGTGATCACAGCTTCGCGGGGCATGTCGAGTGGATCCGCGCGCTCGCCTTCGACCACCTCGACCTGCGCGGGCTGACCATCGTCGGGCAGGACTGGGGCGGCTTGATCGGGCTGCGGCTGGTGGCCGAGCACCCGGACCGGTTCGCCCGGGTGGTCGCGGCCAACACCGGGCTGCCCACCGGCGACCAGCCGATGCCAGAGGTCTGGCTGCGGTTCCGTGAGGTCGTCCGCACCACGCCCGCGCTGAGCGTGTCGCGGCTGGTGCAGTCCGGCTGCCAGACCAGGCTCTCACCGGAGGTCCTCGCCGCCTACGACGCGCCGTTCCCCGACCCGGATTATGCCGCCGCGGTCCGGGCGATGCCGGGACTGGTCCCGACGTCGCCTGATGACCCGGCCACGGAGGCCAACCGGGCCGCCTGGCGTCGGCTGGCCGCCTGGGACAAGCCGTTCCTGGTAGCGTTCAGCGACCGCGACCCGATCACCGGCGCGATGGCGCCCGTGCTGAAGAAGACCGTGCCGGGCGCAGCGGGCTTCGAGCACCCCGTGATCGAGGGAGCCGGCCACTTCCTGCAAGAGGACGCGGGCGAACGGCTCGGTACCGTGATCGCCGGATTCGTCCGCGCTCACCCGGCGGGGTAGTCCGCGCTCAGCTGGAAGCCTCATGACACGCGATGCCGCGACATTGGTCGGACGTGACCGGGAACTTGGGCTCATCGGCTCCTTCCTCGGTCAGGCTGCCACCGAAGGCGGCGTACTTCTGTTCACAGGTGAACCCGGTGTCGGTAAGACGGTGATCTTGGACGCGGTCGTGTCAGCCGCGGCGGCGGGCACCAGGGTGCTTCGTACAGCAGGCGGAGAGTTCAAAGCCGAGGTGAACTTTTCCGCGCTCGGCCATCTCCTGCATCCCATCCTTGGTGAACTCGATCTACTGAGCGATTCGTACCAACGCGCGCTGACCGTCGCCCTCGGCCTCGGCAACGGGGCGCCCGCGGATCGGCTCGTCCTTGCTAATGCGGTGCTGGCCCTGCTGCGCCAGGCCGCTGCCGCCGGTCCAGTGCTGATGGTGGTGGATGACCTGCCCTGGCTGGACCGGCCGAGCGCGATGGTGCTCGGGCTGGTGGCCCGGCGGCTAGCCGGCACGCCAATCGGGTTCCTGGCCGTGTCGCGATCGGGAGAAGAGGGCTTCTTCGAGCGTAGTGGCCTCCCCGTGCACGAGATCCAGCCACTTGACAACGCAGCCGCGACGGCCATGATCGCGGATAGGTTCCCGGGGCTGGCGGACAGGGTACGGGCACGGGTGCTCGCCGAGGCGCAAGGTAATCCGCTAGCCCTGCTTGAACTGCCGAAGGCGCTGACCGATTCGCAGCAAGCCGCGACGCAAGCGCTGCCGACGATCTTGCCGCTGAGTGAGCGTCTCCAGGGTCTGTTCGCGGCGCGGATCAGCGGCTTGCCCGCTCCCGCCCGCCACCTGCTCTTGCTCGCCGCCCTGGACGGGACCGGCGAACTTGGCATCTTGCAGGCGGCTACCGGGCAGCCGGGCCTGGACGACCTGGGCCCCGCGGAACGTGCTCATCTGGTGCACGTACAAGGCAGCCCTTGGCGGCTGACGTTTCGTCATCCACTGACCCAAGCAGCGGTCGTAGCGCTCTCGGACCCGATCGAGCGCCGCCAGGCCCATCGGATTCTGGCCGAACTGACCGCGGATCAGCCTGATCGGCAAGCATGGCATCTCGCCGAGGCTACGACGGGACCCGACGAGCACGTAGCCGGACTACTCGAGCGGGTAGCCCACCAGATCTTGCTGCGCGGCGATGCCGTGGGCGCTATCACCGCCTTGCTCCGCGCCGCCGATCTCAGCACCTCCGATTCCGACCGGAGTCGGCGAATGGCCGAGGCCGCCTACGTGGGGGCTGACGTGACCGGCGATCTGCGGAACGTGTCGCGGCTGCTCGATACCGCCCGCCAGGCCGCCCCGGATGCCAGCGAGTCGCTGCAAGCCGCGATGGCCGCCTCCTACCTTCTGCTGAACGGGGAGGGCGACGTTGACACTGCCCATCACGTGCTGGTCGGTGCGATAGAAAATCGCGCCTGCCAGCACACCGCCAGCGACAACACCCTCATAGAAGCGCTGCACACCTTGGCCCTGGTGTGCTTCTTCGGCGGGCGTGCCGAATTGTGGGCATCCTTCGACGCGGCCATCGCGCGTCTTACCCCGCCGGTACCCGTGGTGCTGGCCGTGCAGAGTAAGACGTTCCCGGACCCCGTACGTACCGCCGTACCCGTGCTCGGCCAGCTTGACGCCGCCATCCACGGGCTGGCCGAAGAGGTCAACCCGGTCCAGATCGTGCGGATCGCCATCGCGGCGGACTACGTGGATCGGCTGGCGGGCTGCCGGGAGGCTCTCCGGCGCGTGGTAAGGGACGGGCGCGCAGGCGGGGCCGTCACCTCGGCCATCGATGCGCTGATGCTGCTGTACGTGGATGCCTACCAGGCCGGTCACTGGGACGAGGCGCAGCATCTTGCCGACGAGGGTGTCATGCTCTGCGAGACTCACGGATACCGGGTCCTCGCGTGGCCGGGGCAATGGGATAAGGCGCTCCTCGCGGCCGCGCGCGGTGACTATGACACGACGCAGGCACTGACTGACGAGATCGTCCGCTGGGCCACGCCACGGCGGCTCGGGTCCGTGCAGGCCTACGCAAGCCACGCCAGGGCGCTGGCCGCCCTGAGCCAGGGGGATTTCGAAGATGCTTACCGGCACGCGGCCGCGATCAGCCCGCCGGGCGTTCTCGCTCCGTTTGTGCCGCACGCGCTATGGGTGCTCATGGACCTAGTGGAAGCGGCTATCCGTACCGGTCGCGCCGCGGAGGCGGCCGCGCATGTCCAGGCCATGCAGGACGCCCATGTCGGGGCGATCTCGTCGCGGCTGGCCTTGAATGTGGCCGGGGCGGCTGCGATGGTGGCGCCAAACGACGAGGCTGGCGTCCTGTTCGCCAGCGCGCTGGCCGTCCCCGAGGCCGATATGTGGCCATTCGATCTGGCCCGGGTGCACCTCCTCTACGGGGAGTCGCTGCGCCGGGCCCGATCGAACACCCAGGCCCGGGCGCATCTTAGCGCCGCGCTGGACACCTTCCGGCGGCTAGGTGCACAGCCGTGGCAGATACGGGCCGGCCGGGAGCTACGGGCCACCGGCCTGGCCAGGCCGGGCGCCGACCGTGGAGCTTTTGGGGGCGATGGATTGCCTGGCACAGCGTCGCTGGCCCCCCTTGACCGCGAGATCGTCAGGCTGGCCGCGGCCGGCCTGACCAACAAGCAGATCGGTGAACGCCTGTACATCTCCCACCGGACCGTCGCGGCGCACCTCTACCAGCTCTTCCCCAGACTCGGCATCACGTCCCGCGCCGCGCTCCGCGACGCGCTCGACGCCCTGGAAACGCCTGATCCTGGGTGATCAAACGTCAGCGATCCAGCTGCCGTGAAAGCCCAGCGGGATCTGGGCCGGCAGGTGGACGCGGGCCACGGGCTCGCCGGCGAAGTCCTGCGCAGCGAGGATCACCAGGTCGGCGGCACCGCGGTCGGGGTTGTGCACGAAGGCCATGACATAGCCGTCGTCTTCGGCGGCGTCGGGTGAGGCGGGGGCGAAGACGGCCTCGCCCGCGGTGGCGTCTCGCCCGAACTCGTGCGCCTCCACGGTGCCGGCCGCGAGGTCGTGCTTGAGCACGGCGTTGGCGAACGCCTCGTCGGCGAAGTCGCCGCTGGGCTGGAGGGTGGCCCGCCGAACGGCGTCGATCACCGCGCTGTAGCCATAGCGGTGCGGCCGGCCGGTCACCCGGTCGTCCACGCGCGGGAACTCCTGGTGGCGGTCGTCTAGCCGGAACTGAGCCACTTTGCCGGCGGCCGGGTCGATAGCCCACCGGTCGAGGGTGACTGGTCCGTGCCCTTCGAACACCGACACGTCATAGGACCCCTCATAGCGGACGAGGTCCACCACGATTCGGTCGCCGTCGTCATAGGCGTTGAGCGTATGGAAAATCCAGCAGGGGTCGACCTCGATCCAGCGAACCTGACCGTCGCCGCCACGGTCGCGGCGGAGCAGGCCGACCCGGGCCTGATGCGCCGGGTTCCAGGTGTACGGCATTTCCCGCCCGCCGGACACCAGGTCCAAGCTGAAGGTAACTGGCAGGTCGAACAGGACCACGTAGTTCTCGGTGAGCGCGAAATCGTGCATCATCGGCCCGTCGGCGACCGGGATATCCGTGGTGTGGCTCACCCGGCCAGTGCTGTCGATAACGATGTGCTGGACGTGATCCCAGGCCCAGAAGTACGCGATGGCGTGCAGCTCACCGGTCCTATGGTCGGGCTTGGTGTGTGCGGCGAAGCCGCCGGGCAGGGTGCCACCGAAGTCACACGGCCCGAGCGTATCCAGCTCGGCGGAAAGCTCGTAGGGCAGCGGGCCGGCTTCCACGGTGGCGAGGGTCCGTGCGCCATGGCGGATGATGTGCGTATTGGCGGCGAAGTCCATACCTTCGTGAACCGGTCCCTCGGGCCACTTCTCGCCCATCGATTCGGCCAGCCGCCTGGAGCGCACCCAGCGGTTCCGGTACCACTCGGCGCGGCCGTCGCGCAGCCGCACGCCGTGGACCATGCCCGGGCCGAGGAACCAATGGTAGTTCGGGTCATCCAGGCCGAGGGGGTTAGGCCCGTTGCGCAGGTAACGCCCACTGAGCTCGGCGGGCACGCGGCCGGTCACCGGCAGATCGAACGCGGTGACCTCCTCGGCCGCGGGGGCGAAGGCGCCTTCGAGGAAGCGGCTGCGAGCGTTCATGAGGAAGGTCCTTCCGGTCCGCCCCCCGGGTAGCAAAACTACGCCTCTCAGTCTCCGGCCCAGATTCCGGCGCGTCATCCGTCAAATGACTACCGGCGGCGACGCAGGTGCCGGGCGGCGCTGTTCCCGGCCGGCCGGGCCGGTCATCAGGCATGGTCAGATGACAAATGCGTGCCGCACCGCGGCGGGGGCACGATCGTTCTTGGCCCTGGCCGCGAGGCCCCGTCACCCGGGAGAAGATTGACGATGACCGAAGACACGACCGGGATCGAGACCGGTATCGTCACCAAGCTCAGCCCTCGCTCGGTAGCCGACACCGTCGCGAAGCTCACCGGCATGATCAATGCGAAGGGCATGAAGCTGTTCGCCGTGATCGATCAGAGCGCCGAGGCGCGTCAGGTGGGGCTTTCGCTGCGGGAGACCACGCTGGTGACCTTCGGCAGTCCCGCGGCGGGCACGCCGGTGATGGCGGCGGCGCCGCTGGCCGCACTCGACCTGCCGCTCAAGGTGCTGGTGTGGGCCGACGAAGGGCAGACCAAGGTCTCCTACTACGCGCCGGCCACGCTCGCCGCCCGCCACCATCTCGGTCCTGACCTGGCCGGGAACCTGGCTGGCATCAACGCGCTCACCGATGCGCTCGTAGCCACATAATCTCACCCGGCCGGCCGCCGGGACCTGGGCGTATAGTCATTATCCTTACTTGTTTGCCCGGAGGGGACATCCCGTTGAGCGACGCTGGCCTGCGGAAACCGGGCCAGGCGGAGCCGCTGACCGGACGAACCGGAGATCTTGAGCTGATCCGCTCATTCGTCGGCACGGCCGCCGTTCGCGGCGGTGTGCTGCTGCTGTCCGGAGAACCCGGCGTGGGCAAGACGGCGCTGCTCGATGCGGCGGCGTCAGAGGCCTCGGCGTCCGGCCTGAGGGTGCTGCGCGCGGGTGGTGCTGAGTTCGAGGCCGACATCAGCTTCTCCGGCCTCAACCAACTCCTCCTACCGCTGCTCGAGGACCTGAGCCGGCTTGACGGGTCGCACCGTGACGCGCTGAGCGTCGCCTTGGGTCTCGTCGAGGGGGCGCCCGCGGATCGGCTGACGGTGGTCAGCGCGGTGCTGGCCTTGCTGCGGCAGGCGGCTGCCTCCCGGCCACTGCTGCTGGTCATCGATGACCTGCAGTGGCTAGACCGGTCAACGGGGGCGGTCCTCGGACTCGTGACCCGGCGACTGGCCGACGTCCCGGTCGGGTTCCTGGCCGCCTCGCGGTCAGGGCAGGAGGGCTTCTTCGAGCGCGGCGACCTGCCGCGGTACGAGATCCGGCCGCTTGATGCGGCGGCCGCGACCGCCCTGATCGGGGCCCGCTTCCCGGCGCTTGCGGACCGGGTCCGGCAGCGGCTGCTCGCGGAAGCCCGGGGAAACCCGCTGGCCCTGCTGGAATTGTCGGCCGCCCTGAGCGGACCGCAGCGCACCGCGGCCCAGCCGCTGCCGGCGATGCTGCCTCTCAGCAGGCGCCTGCAGGCCCTGTTCGCGTCGAGGGTCAGCGACCTGCCGGCTCCGGCTCGCCGCCTGCTCCTGCTCGCCGTCCTTGACGGTACCGGTGACCTTGAACTGCTGCGGGCAGCCGCGGCCGGGCCGCGCGCGCTCACCGATCTCGCGTCGGCAGAGCGGGCGGGCCTGGTGAGCATGGACGGCGGCTCGGGCCGGCTGGCGTTCCGTCACCCGCTGACCCGGTCGGCGATCGTGGAATTGTCGGCCAGCGACGAGCGCCGCGCCGCGCACAGGACCCTCGCGGGACAGCTGGCGGACCAGCCCGAACGCCGAGCCTGGCATCTCGCGGAGGCGACGGTGGAGCCCGACGAGGGGGTCGCCGGGCTGCTCGAGCAGACGGCGCGGCGGATCCTGCGGCGAGGCGACGCCGTCGGTGCCGTGGCCGCGCTGTCGCGTGCCGCCGAACTGAGCCCGTGGCGTGCGGACCGGACTCGGCGGATGGCCCTGGCGGCATACATCGGCGCGGACGTAGCCGGCGATCTGAAGAACGTGTCGCGACTGCTTGACGACGCCCGCCAGGCCGACCCGGGAATCGGCGGATCACTGGCCGCCGCGGTGGCGGCCGCGCACGGACTGCTCAATGGTGACGGTGACGTCGACACCGCTCACCGGCTGCTGGTCGGCGCGATCAAGAGCCAGGCAGGCCGCCCCGACACCAGTGACGCGGCCTTCATCGAGGCGCTGTACACGCTGCTCGTGGTGTGCTCGTTCGGCGGACGGCCCGAACTGTGGGAACCCTTCTACGCGGCGCTCCCGCCGCAGCCGCCCACCGTCTTGTATCTGTGGACGCACACCTTCGCCGATCCGGCGCACGCCGCGGTCCCGGCGCTCGGCGTGCTCGACGGCGCCATCGCGCGGCTGGCCACCGAGACCGACCCGGTGCAGATCGTGAGGATCGGGATCGCCGCGGACTACGTGGACCGGCTGCCGGGCTGCCGCGAGGCCCTGTGGCGAGTGATCCGCGACGGCCGGGCGGGCGGCGCCGTCGCGTCCGCCATCGACGCGCTGATGCGGCTCTGCTTCGACGCCTTCCGGGCGGGCCAGTGGGACGAGGCCGGGCGGCTGGCCGAGGAGGGCCTCGGTCTCTGCCGGGCGCACGGCTACCGGCTGCTGGCCTGGCTGCTGCAGTACGGCCAGGCGCTGCTGGCCGCCGGGCGCGGCGATTACGACACGGCCGAGCAGCTCACCGACGAGATAACCCGCTGGGCCGGGCCGCGTGGCGGCCGCGCGGTGCAGGCCTGCGCGTGCCACGTCAGGGCGCTGGCCGCGATGGGTCAGGGTGATTT
>JBAUAY010001382.1:0-2928 GCA_049676235.1 Streptosporangiaceae bacterium | reverse complement strand
CCCCAGGCCCTTAGGGGGCGGGCATAACAGAAGGCAGCCTCGGCGATACTAGGAAGAAGGATGCTGCGAGCATCCGCTGATGTGAGAAGGTGGCCGGTGCCTGGTGACCCGCGCATCCGCGCCTCGGACGCGGATCGCGACCGCGTCGCGGCGCTGCTGCGCGAGCACCATGCCGCCGGGCGGCTGACCGCCGAGGAGTTTCACGAGCGCATGGAGCAGGCCCTGGACGCCACGACGCTGGGCGAGCTCGACGAGCTACTGACGGACCTACCTGCTATCGACCTGTACCAGCTGCCCGACGCCTCGCTGCGGCGGGCCCCGCCGCACCTCGGGCAGTCGCTGCTTCCAGCCGACCGGGGCGGTGCTGGCAACCCGGTCAGGCTCACGCCGGGGACGGTAGCCTTTGGGGCCTGGGCCGTGGTCACGTCGGCTCTCGTGGCGATCTGGGCGGTCGCCCTCGTGGTCGGCGGCGGGACCTGGTTCCCGTGGTGGGCGCTGATCGCGATCCCGTGGATCTGGGCGGTGGTCCGCCGTGCGCAGCGTCGCGGGGAATAGCGGCAGGCTCGTGCGTGTCTTATAACTGGGCGGTTCGCGTCGGGGCGCGGAGACGAGTACACTCGTCTCCGGCCCATCTGTTGGGTCCCACCTGGCCGGCGCTCGGGGGCTCGCGTAGGCGAGCACGATGTCGGCCCTTCCCGGTTTTCTCGTCCCGCTGACGTGAGCCAGGCGGGGCAGGCTTGCCGTCCAGGCCAGTACGGCCAGCAGTACGGCCAGCCCAGCAGTACGGCCAGAAGAGTAAGGCCAGCACAGTACGGCCAGCACAGTACGGCCAGGTCAGACCGCGCCTAGGCGCGGACCATTACCACATAGCGAAGCGCGGAGGACATGCCCAAGAAAGACGGCGCCATTGAGATTGAAGGCACGGTTGTCGAGTCGCTCCCGAATGCCTTCTTCCGGGTGGAGCTGGACAACGGGCACAAGGTTCTCGCCCATATCAGCGGGAAAATGCGGATGCACTACATCCGCATCCTGCCTGACGACCGTGTGGTCGTAGAGCTCAGTCCCTACGACCTGAGTCGCGGGCGGATCGTGTACCGGTACAAGTAACAGGCAAACAGAATCAGGTTTAGTGGAGAAAGCACCGTGAAGGTCAAGCCGAGCGTCAAGAAGATCTGCAGCAAGTGCCGGGTCATACGTCGGCACGGCCGCGTCATGGTCATTTGCGCCGACCCGAGGCACAAGCAGCGGCAAGGCTGACGTACCAGATAGACGCGTACCGCAAGCAGCCACTTCAGGCTGCGACCCCCGGACGGAGGCCGGGGCCATGTCCGGGCAGGGCGTGGAGGCGGCGCGAAGGACCTCCGCAAGACGAAGGAGAACTGCCCGAGCATGGCTAGGCTTTCTGGAGTGGACCTCCCCCGCGATAAGCGGGTCGAGGTCGCGCTCACCTATATCTTCGGCATAGGCCGCACGAGGGCGTTGCAGACGCTGGAGGCAACCGGCGTCAGCGGGGACACCCGGGTCAACAACCTCACCGACGACGAGCTGATGAAGCTCCGCGACTGGATCGACGCGACCTACCAGGTCGAAGGTGACCTGCGCCGCGAGGTCCAGGCCGACATCAGGCGCAAGGTCGAGATCGGCTGCTACCAGGGAATCCGCCATCGCCGCGGGCTCCCTGTGCACGGGCAGCGGACGCAGACCAACGCGCGCACCCGTAAGGGCAAGAAGAAGACGGTGGCCGGCAAGAAGAAGGCCGGGAAGAAGTAGTCCGGAGCCGCACGGACCGATCACCTCATAGGAAGCGCAAAAGAGAGATATGCCGCCAGCAAAGAGCCGTAGCCAGGCCGCCAAGAAGGTGCGCCGCAAGGAGCGGAAGAACATCGCTCACGGGCACGCCCACATCAGGAGCACGTTCAACAACACGATCATCTCGATTACCGACCCGACGGGCAACGTCATCTCGTGGGCGTCCGCGGGTCAGGTCGGGTTCAAGGGATCGCGCAAGTCAACGCCGTACGCCGCCCAGATGGCGGCCGAGGCCGCTGCGCGCCGCGCGATGGAACACGGCATGCGCAAGGTCGACGTCTTCGTCAAGGGCCCGGGTTCGGGCCGGGAGACCGCCATCAGGTCGCTGCAGGCGACCGGGCTTGAGGTCGGCTCGATTCAGGACATGACCCCCGTTCCGCACAATGGCTGCCGGCCGCCGAAGCGGCGCCGGGTCTGACCGGGCTGACAGGAGATAGCGACAGATGGCTCGATACACAGGCCCGGACTGCAAGCTGTGCCGCCGGGAGAAGACCAAGCTCTTCCTGAAGGGCGCGAAGTGCGATTCGCCGAAGTGCCCGATCGAGATCCGGCCTTACCCGCCGGGCGAGCACGGCAGGAACCGCCCGAAGGAAGGCGACTACCTGACGCAGATCCGGGAGAAGCAGAAGGCGCGCCGGATCTACGGCATCCTGGAGCGGCAGTTCCACGGCTACTACGAGGAAGCGGCCCGCAAGCACGGCCGGACCGGTGAGACCATGCTCCAGCTGCTTGAGCGCCGCTTGGACAATGTCGTGTTCCGCGCCGGTTTCGCCAAGAGCCGCGACATGGCCCGCCAGCTGGTGACCCATGGCCACTTCACGGTGAACGGGCGGAAGGTCGACATCCCGTCCTACCGGGTCAGCGAGAACGACATCGTCGAGGTGATGCCCAAGTTCCTCGAGATGACGCCGTTCGTCATCGCGCGGGCCGAGGCCGGCGAGCGGACGGTGCCGGCCTGGCTTGAGGTGATCCCGGACCAGATGCGGATCCTGGTGCACTCGCTGCCCGTTCGGGCGCAGATCGACACCCAGGTCCAGGAACAGCTCATCGTCGAGTTCTACTCGAAGTAACCCATGCTCCGGGGCCTCGCAGAGGTCCCCGGGGGGTTTCAGGGGGGCC
>JBAUAY010001381.1:0-2430 GCA_049676235.1 Streptosporangiaceae bacterium | reverse complement strand
TCGGGAACCTCCGCGACGTCAGCGTCCCAGTGAGCCTGAGGAGACTCCAGGATCTCGGGAACCTCCGCGACGTCAGCGTCCCAGTGAGCCTGAGGAGACTCCAGGATCTCGGGAACCTCCGCGACGTCAGCGTCCCAGCGAGTCTGGCTGGCTTCGGGGAATGACGGGATTCCCGGCGCCAGATCCTGGTGGGCGGGCGCGCCCTGAGGTTCGACGTAGGCGCCGTTGCGGGTCAGGGTCGCGAGATGCTCCTGCAGGAAGGCGATCGTGACGTCGCGTCCGCGCATCGCGCGGGCGATGTTGTCCAGGGCCTCGTCGGTTACCTGCATGTTGTAGCCCCACATGGCCGTCGGCGGGCGGAGCAGCGCGATATCCGCGGCGGACACCGGGCCGAGGTCGACCGGAGCGTGATCCGTCTGCTCGTAGGCTAGTTCGCCGCCCCGTCCGGTCGCAGCGAAGAAGATGCCGACGAGCACGGCGACGATGGCGATCAGGAATACAACGGGCACATATGAATCGTGCCACGGTCGCGGCGTGATTGTCGCTTCCGTGGCGGGTCTACGGCCAAATCGCGATGCCAGGACGCCGGTCAAGTAACCGGGCTAACTCCAGTCCGCTTGGTATCACAGACCCCGTGAGCCCCGCGTCAGCGGCGGGCAACTGGAAGATTCCCCCGTTTACCGCGGTGGATCGGGGTTATGCGGTCGATCCGGTACTCCCCGGGCCCCCCGATCCGCCGCGCAACCCTGATCCACCGCACAAGAAACCGGACATAGCCTAGCAAAAGGGGCAAAGAGGCTCACTGGCCGGAGCAGGTGGCTACTTGACCGGTGCACTAGCGCCTGTCTCGGCGGTGGCCCAGGCAGCCAGGGCGGCCGCCGACCGGGGCGCGGGCCCGCCTAAACGCCTAGGCCGTGCCCGTTGTGCGCGTCGCGGATGATGGCGACCACCTCATCGGGGTCGTCAGCCACGTGGATCAGTGAGAACTCGGCCGGGCCGATGTTGGCCTTGGCGAGCATCGTGTCCTTGAGCCAGGCGAGCAATCCGGACCAGTAGTCCCGGCCGACCAGGACGATCGGGAACTTGGTGATCTTGCCGGTGGCCACCAGGGTCAGCGCCTCGAACAGCTCATCCATGGTGCCGAACCCGCCGGGCAGCACCACGAACGCCTGCGAGTACTTGATAAAGACTGTCTTCCTGACGAAGAAGTACCGGAACTCCAGCCCGACCTCGACGTAGTCGTTCAGTCCCATTTCCTTGGGCAGTTCGATGCCCAAGCCCACGGAGACACCGCCGGCCTGGACGGCGCCCTTGTTGGCCGCCTCCATGATTCCCGGCCCGCCGCCGGTGATGACGGCGTAACCCGCCCGGGCTAGGCCGGACGCGATGGCCTCGGCGGTGGTGTACTCGAAGCTGCCCCGCGCGGCCCGCGCCGAGCCGAAGATCGAGACCGCGGGACCGAGCTCGGCCAGCAGGCCGAACCCTTCCACGAACTCAGCCTGGATCCGCATCACCCGCCACGGGTCGGTGTGCACCCAATCAGATGGCCCGCGCCTGTCGAGCAGCCGTTGGTCGGTTGTGGTCGCCGGTATTTGCTTGCCGCGCAGCGTGACGGGTCCCTGGCGACGGACCCGCCGGTGCGGCTCTGAATTAACGCTCATCGTCTACTAACGGTAGTCACTCCCGGCAAGTGCTGAGGTCGGAGAGGACCAGGTCAGGCGTCGACGCCGTGGTCGCGGAGGATGGCGTTCAGCTCGGCCTTGTCGTGCCGGATACCCTCGGGCAGACGCTTGAGCACCAGCAGGCACGGCATGCCGAACTCGCCGCCGGCGAACTTCCTCGGCCGCGTCCCGCTCACGCAGACCGACCAGGCCGGCACCTCGCCGCGCGGCAGTTCCTCGCCGGTCTCCACGTCGATGACGTGCGTAGTCCGGCTGAGGTTGGAGCCCGAGCCGAGCACGGCGCCGGTGCGCACCCGCGCTCCCTCCACGACCATGGAGCGCGAGCCGATCATGCATTCGTCCTCGACCACGACCGGGACGGCGTTCGGCGGCTCGAGCACGCCGCCGATGCCCACCCCGCCGGACAGGTGCACGTTCCTGCCGATCTGGGCGCAGGAGCCGACCGTGGCCCAGGTATCCACCATCGTCCCGGTGTCCACGTAGGCCCCGATGTTCACGAACGACGGCATCAGCACGGTGCCCGGGGAGATGAACGAGCCCCACCGGGCGATCGCGCCCGGAACCACGCGCACGCCGTCCAGGCGGGTCTTCAGCGGCACCCGGTCGTCGTACCTGAAGTCACCCACCTGGGACCTGGCCATCGGCAGCACCCGGAAGGCCAGCAGGATGGCCCGCTTGGCCCGCTCGTCCACCACCACCTCGTCGGTCGCGGGATCGACGTACGCCACCCTGGCTTGCCCGGCGTCGA
>JBAUAY010001380.1:0-6123 GCA_049676235.1 Streptosporangiaceae bacterium | reverse complement strand
CCGTCATGTGCAGGGAGCCGGTGATCCTGGCCCCGCGTAGCGGCTGGCTGGGCGCGTACTCATCGCGCACCGCCATCAGCCCGGGCATCTCGTGCTCGGCCAGCTGTATCTCCTTGCGCCCGAAGGCGGCGAGCGAAAGGTCGGCAACCTGGTACGGAAGCTGATCCGCGGACATGCGTTCTCCCTTAGTTCCTTTTCGGCCGAACGGTATGGGCGGCTCGTATCTGCTCACACGCTACGGGAGCCTGGGCGGCCGCCGCACTTTTTTAGGGGTGTTCTTAACATGAAATTGTTAGAATTGGTGTCCATGCGCATCTCGGAGGCCGCCCGGCGGCTCGGCACGTCGGCTCGCATGCTCCGCTACCGCGAGGATCTCGGCCTCCTGCCCCAGGTCCGCGACCCACTAGCCGGGCCGCCCTGGTCGTCTCGTGGCCCGTCGCGCGGGCCTTCGAGTGGAACGCCGCGCGGCCCGTCGAGTGGCGCGTCGCGCGGCCCGTCGCACCGGCAGTTCAGCGAGACGGACCTGGAGGCCGTGGCCGCCGCGCTCGAACTCGAGCGCCGCTACGGTATCAGCCCTGCGTCGCTGGCGTTCGGCCTGCGGGTGCTCGCCGAGCCCGCGGTGCGGGCCGCAGTCGCGGATCTCGGCCGCCGGCTCGGCCGCATCCCGGCCACCCCAGGCCGGGCCCTCGATTTCGAGAAGGAACGCGCCCTCCGCCTGCTCTCTCGCGGCTAGGTCGCCGCGCCCGGTGCGACTGAAGCCCCGGCCCCGGCGAGCGGCATCATCGTGGGCCGGAAACCGTACTGTGACGCCGGTAACAGCCCACGATCATGAACGACTCTGGGCTCCCGGCTAGGAATCTGCAGGGGGCTGGGAGTCGTCGGGATGGCGGGGGTCCGCGGTGCTGCCGGGGTTTCCGGGGTTTCCGGGGTTTCCGGGATTGTCGCGGCGGGGCGGGCGGGAGGGGCGGCTGTGCAGGACGGCGCGGATGGACGGGTCGGTGCGGTCGGCCTCCTGCGGGCGGTAGATGTCTGGCTCGAGGTAGATCGTCGTGGCGACAGGGACGGCGGCGCGCACTCGGCGTTCGGCGGCGTCGATACCGGCCGTGATTTGCGCGGCGGTATCGCTCTCGCGGATGGCGATCTTCGCGGCCACCAGCACCGACTCCGGGCTCATGTGCACGGTCCGCATGTGAATGACCCGGGCCAGCTCCGGCCCGTCCTCGAGCGCGGCAATGATCATCCGCTGCATGTCGGGACTGGCCGCCTCGCCGATCAGCAGGCTCTTCATCTCCACCGCCAGGATGGCCGCGGCGGTCGCGAGCAGCAAACCGATGCCGAGCGAGCCGGCGCCATCCCACCGGCCGTTGTCCGTGAGGACGGACAGCCCCACCCCGGCGAACGCGAACGCCAGTCCGATCAGAGCGGCCGTGTCCTCCAGGAGGACCACGGGAAGCTCCGGCGCCTTGGTCCGCCGGATGAACGTGCCCCAGTTGCGGTCGCCGCGCACCGCGTTCGCCTCTCTGATCCCGGTGCGCAGCGAGAACGCCTCTAGCACCGCGGACAGGGCGAGAACGCCGAAGGCTATTCCAGGCGAGCGCACCGCCTCGGGGTTCAGGATCTTGTGCACGCCGTCATAAATCGAGAAAGCCGCGCCGACGGTGAACAGCATCACCGACACCACGAAGCCGTAGAAATACCGCTCGCGCCCGAAGCCGAACGGGTGCTCATCCGACGCTGGCCGGATGGACCGGCCCCGTCCGACGAACAGCAGCACCTGGTTGCCGGTGTCGGCGACCGAGTGCACGGACTCGGCCAGCATCGACGCGGACCCGGTGAGCAGGAAGGCCACGAACTTGATCACGGCGATGCCGAGGTTGGCGGCAAAGGCGGCGATCACCGCCCTCATCTCACGCCAGGGAACCCGCACTCGCGTTACTCGATTCGCGTCTGAAGATCCTGGATCGCCACGGTCTGGCCCGGATCGATCCCGGACGCGATGGCCAGGTAGACGCTCGCGTAGTCGGTCAGCTGGATGACGCCGGCCAGCCGCACCAGCGGATGCTCACCGTCCATGGCGAGCTCGGACATCCCCACCCCGCGCTGCCCGGCAAGCTCGGTGACCGCCGCCCGCTGCGCCCCGACCCGAGGGTTCTCACCGGGATCGGCGATCAGCACCAGCCGCAGCGCGGTGAAGCCGCTGCCCTGCTCGGTCTCTTCGTAGTCCAGGTCCCAGCCGGGCAGGCCACCGATATCGGCGTCATCCGGGCTCGTCAGCGGCGAGCCCGGCTCTGGGCGGCCCTGCTCTTGACGGCTGGGCGCGGACAGCCGGGACGAGTGCGGGGCGAACGGCCCGTCGAACGCGGCGACCTGGTTGTGCGCCGCCTCGGGCAGCACCCCGGCGATCGCCGGGTACTTGGCGTTCTCGTTGAGCTGGCTGGCGAACCGCCGAGCCGCGACCCCGCTGAGCACGGAGGTGCCCCAGACCATCGGCATCGCGCCGACCAGATCGAGGGCTAGTGACTTACCCGGATTGACGAACGACTCGCTGGCGGGCCGACACTGGTGGGACACCTCTTCCAGGCGGCTCGCCGCCAGCTCGTAGACGTCCGGGCCGATCCGGGTCACGCCCAGGCGATCGGCGATCACCAGCAGCGGGATGGCCAGCGCCCACAGCATCGACCGCGGCAGTGCCAGCTCCGGGGGGGTCGACCCGGCTGGCCTTGCCGCCTGCGGCGGCGGGCCCGTGCCCCCCCGCGGCAGCCCGGCTGGAATTACCGGGACGAACGGCGCGCGGGCCTGCTCGGCGATCCGGTGCAGCGGGGATCCCTCGGTACCGCCGCCGGCCAGCCGGCAACCGCGCCTGGCCGCCTCGGCCGCGATGGCCAGTGTCTCCGGAGTACTGCCCGAGCAGGACACCGCGATGACCGTGTCAGCCGCGCCGACCCAGCCCGGCAGCCGCTCGGCCTGGGAGAGCACCACCTGGACCGGGCTGTTGAGCCCGGTCATGGCGTTGAGCATCTCGCCCGCCAGGCCCGAACTGCCCATGCCCGCCACGACGATGGCGCGGGGCCTGGCGTCCGGGGCGAAGGCCGACAGGTCGGTCTCCGCGCACAACCGCAGCGCGGTGCGCACTTGGGCCGCCGCCGAGGCCACCTGCCGCAGCATGTCCGCAGGATCCGCCGTCTCGATCACGTCGGGCGTATCGAGCCGGTCCGCGGCTAGGACGAAGTCCGCTCCGCCCCAGCCGTCCAGGTCGTCGCTCACGGTGTCTTTCCCGGCCGCCTGGCCTCTTCGACCAGCAGCACCGGGATGTCATCACGAACCGGGTAGGCCAGGCCGCAGGTGGCGCTGGTGCACACGAGCTCGCTGGCATCCTCGTCGACTCGCAGCGGCGCATGGCATTCCGGGCAGGCCAGGATGTCAAGAAGCCAGTCATCGATGCGCATGAAATCTCCCTTCTCGGGGTCCGGGGGTCGCCCCCGGGCTAGCAGAGCTCGGAACGGCCCGCGGTGCCCCTGACCACGCCGAGCACCTCGTCCCGCAGGGCGGCCATGGCGGCTTCGGTGTCTGCCTCGACGTTGAGCCGGAGCAGCGGCTCGGTGTTGGACGGCCGCACGTTGAACCACCAGGTGCCGGTGCTGACGGTGAGCCCGTCGAGCTCGTCGGTGCTGACCCCCGGCCGGCCGGCGAAGGCCTGCCTGACCCGTTCGGTCGCGGTAGCCTGGTCCGCCACCTCGGAGTTGATCTCACCACTGGCGAAGTACCTGGTGTACTCGGCGAGCAGCTGGGACAGCGGCCGCGACTGCTCGCCCAGGGCGGCCAGCGTGTGCAGCGCGGCGAGCATCCCGGAGTCGGCGAACCAGAAGTCCCTGAAGTAGAAGTGCCCCGAGTGCTCGCCGCCGAACACCGCACCGTACTCTGCCATCTTTGCCTTGATGAACGAGTGGCCGACCCGGGTGCGCACCGGGACGCCGCCGGCGGCCGAGATGATATCCGGCACGGCGCGGGACGTGATCACGTTGTGGATGATCGTCGCGCCCGGCTCGCGGGCCAGTTCCCTGGTCGCGATCAGCGCGGTGAGCACCGAGGGCGAGACGGTCTGACCGCGCTCATCCACCACGAAGCACCGGTCGGCGTCGCCGTCGAAGGCGAGCCCGATGTCGGCGTGGTGCTCGGTCACCGCGCGCTGCAGGTCGCGCAGGTTCTCCGGCTCGATCGGGTTGGCCTCGTGGTTCGGGAACGTGCCGTCGAGGGAGAAGTAGAGCGGGACCAGCGTGATCGGCAGCCCGTCGAATACCTTCGGCACGGTGTGGCCCGCCATCCCGTTGCCGGCGTCCACCGCCACCTTCAGCGGCCTGATCGAGGAGATGTCGACAAGCTTCCTCAGGTGATCCGCGTACCCGGAGAGCAGGTCCCGCCGGGTGACGGTGCCGGGCACGGGGGAACGAGCCAGGGTTCGTTCGGCCAGATCCTTGACCTCTTTCAGGCCGGTCTGGATCCCCACCGGCTTCGCCCCGGCGCGGCACAGCTTGATGCCGTTGTACTGCGACGGGTTGTGGCTGGCCGTGATCATCGCGCCGGGGACGTCGAGGTCGCCGCTGGCGTAGTACAGCATGTCGGTCGAGCCCAGACCGCCGGCCACCACATCGGCCCCCTGGGACACCACGCCGCGGCCGAAGGCGTCCGCCAGCGGGCCTGAGGAGGTGCGCATGTCGTGCATGGTCACGATGGTGTCGGCGCCGGTCACCCGGGCGAACGCCGCGCCGACCGCCTCCGCCACGCCCTCGTCAAGCTGGTCGGGCACGATCCCTCTGATGTCGTACGCCTTGACGATGCTCGCAAGATCACCCAATGCGAGACCTGCCTCCCGTGACTCGACCGGTGCCGCCCCGCGTTGTGCGAGCGGCACTGCCGAGCCTATCGGTCCTGCGGCGGCCCGGAGCGCAGCACCCGGAGGTGGCCCCGGCGGCCGACCTCGACCCCTTGGCCCACGGGTTCCTTCTCGGCCCGCGCTCTCGGCTGCGTCTCCATCACCGCGTTCGCGAGCGCCTCCAGGTCATCGGCACGGTCCTGGATCGGTTCCACCGGCAGCCGCACCACGTCCCAGCCACGCGGCGCGGTGAGCCGGCCGGCGTGTTTTTCGCACAGGTCGTAGCAGTGCGGCTCTACGTAGGCCGCCAGCGGGCCGAGGACCGCGGTGGAGTCACGGTACACGTAGGTCAGCGTGTAGACCGGAGGATGCTTGCACGCGGTGCGCGAGCAGCAACGAGAACGCACCAGCCCACCTCGCTCACGTCACCCTGGAAACCGTGTCCCGTAACCCGGCACGGCGTCGGATACAACCGTGACGGTATCTGTCCGCGGGCGGTAACGCCACCACCCGCGCTTCGCGCCGCGATCGTGTCGTGCCGTGCGCGTCTTGCCCTGTGTCAGCACGAGGATGGGCACCGCTATTCGGCGCATGTCGCGATCGGATACGCTCGGTGACTGTGCAGACCGGTGAAGGCGGTTCCAGGCCAGGTTCCGGCTCCGGACCGGGGCCGGGCTCCGGGCCGGGTTCTGGCGCCAGGCCGCAGCGTCGCGACCGGCACGGGCGCGGGCTGCGTGGCCGGCTGGTGCCGCCCGGCGTCCCGCTGTACCGGAGCCGCGCCCAGCAGTTCGACGACATGGTGCTCGAGGCGGTGGCGCGGCTCGAGCCGCGCTGGGAGACCGAGCTTTCCGACGTGGAGTTCGCGGTTCAGGAGGTTCCCGACGCCGACCCCAGCGACGACGACGGCGTGCCGCTCGCGCGTATCGTCCGCGGCTCGCCGGACATCAGCGACCCGGAGAATCCGGCCGCCGGGCCACGCATCGTGCTGTTCCGGCGGCCGCTGCTGGCCCGGGCCGAAGACGAGGAGGAGCTGAGCGAGCTGGTCTTCGACGTGGTCGTCGAGGAGTTCGCTGAGATCCTCGGGGTAGACCCGGAAAACATCGACCCCGGCTACGGCTGACAGTGCTGGCCCGGGGGACGACCCCCGGAACCCCCGAGCCTGGGGGGAAACCTGTCCCCCCATACCCCCTCGGCCCCTTGCTAGGGAGGAGATATCGCGTCGTAGGAGTCGCGGACCGGGGGGAGGCTGATTG
>JBAUAY010001379.1:0-2397 GCA_049676235.1 Streptosporangiaceae bacterium | reverse complement strand
CTGCGGTTCACCGCCGAGGAGGCGGCCGCCCTCCTGCGCGAATCGGCTGGGACCGCCCTGCCCGGCACGGCAGTGGCGGCGCTGGTGGCCCGCACCGAAGGCTGGGCGGCCGGCCTGCAGCTGGCCGCCCTGTCGCTACGGGGACGGTCCGACGTCGCCGGGTTCGTGGCGGCGTTCAGCGGCAGCCACCGCTTCATCCTGGACTATCTGACCGGAGAAGTGCTCGACGGCCAGCTGGAGCAGGCACGCGAATTCCTGCTGGAAACCTCGGTGCTGGAACGCCTCAGCGGCGGCCTGTGCGACGCGGTCACCGGCCGGGACGATGGCCAGGCAATTCTGGAGCAAGTGGAGCAGGCAGGCCTGTTCCTGATGCCGCTGGATGACGTCCGCGGCTGGTGGCGTTACCATCGCCTGTTCGCTGACCTGCTCCGTGCCCGCCTGCAGCAGCAACGCCCCGGCCGGATCGCGGTGCTGCACCGGGCCGCCGCCGCCTGGTATGAGGAGCACGGGCTGGCCGATGACGCGGTGGGGCACGCCCTAGCCGCCCGGGACACGGCCTGGGCGGCCCGGCTGATCGAGCAGCACTTCGACGAAACCTTGTACCTGCGCAGCGAGGGGGCGACGGCGCAGCGGTGGCTTGCAGCGCTGCCCGCTGAGCTGGTCCAGACCCGGCCTCGGCTGTTGCTGGCGCAAGTGTTGCTTGCCGCCACCCTCGGCCGCGCGGAGGCGATGGAGCCGCCGCTGGACGCGGCCGAACGCGCGCTGGCAGGCGCCTCGGCCGATGAGCCGTTCGAGCCATCGGCCGGGAAGGCCGCCAGCATGCTGGTGAATATCCCCGCGCAGATCGCGCTCCATCGCAGCTTTCTCGCCCAGCTCCGCGGTGACGCCGAGGGCACGGCCGCGTTCGCTTCGCAGGCCCGCGCCGAGCTCGGCGGCGATGAGCGGCTGCTGAGCTCTACCGCCCAGGGACTTCTGGCTGCGGCTGACTGGCTCCGCGGCCGACTCGCAGACGCCGAGCAGGCCTTCGTGTCGAGCATCGCCGGGTGGCAAGCCGGCCAGCCCATCTCATGGGGCGTCTACCAGCTCGGCCAGGTCCAGCGCGCCCAGGGCCGGCTGGACGCGGCCGCCGCGACCTACCAGAAGACACTGGGCATCACTGCCGAGTCCGGGCCGGCGCCCGCGCCACCTGCTGGCCCTGCGTACGTGGGCCTGGCCGAGGTGGCCTACCAGCGAAATAAGCTCGACAGCGCTCTCCGGCAGGTCACCGAGGGCATCGCGCTATGCCGACAGTTCCTCTACCCCGCACCGTTGGGCACTGGCCTGGTGACCATGGCGTGGATCCGGCAGGCCCAGGGCAATCCGGACGGGGCACTGGAGGCGATGGATGAGGCCGGGCGGGCCGCCCTGGGCCCGGGCGTGACCGGCCTGCTCAACCCCGTTCCCGCGCAACGTGCGCGGCTGCTGCTGGCCCAGGGTGACGTCGCCGCGGCCGCGCGCTGGACAGAAGAACGAGGCCTCGGCCCGGACGATGAACCGGGCTACCCCCGCGAACCGGAGTATCTGGTACTGGCCCGGGTGCTGCTCGCCCAGCACCTCCCGGATCAGGCACTTACGCTCTTGGAAAGGATGCTCGCTGCGGCAGCCGGCCAAGGCCGCACCGGCAGCGTCATCGAGATCGGCGCGCTGCGGGCGCTGGCACTGGCAGCCGCCGGCGACCAGGACGCCGCAGTGGACGCCTTGGCCCGGACGCTCGCCCTGGGCTGCCCGCAGGGCTATATCCGGGTGTTCGCCGACGAGGGTCCGCCGATGGCCGCGCTGCTGGCCCGGCTATCTGCGGCCCAGCGAGACCAGCGAGCCCCAGCCCGTGGCATCACCGTCGGCTACCTGGCCGCCCTCCTGGGCGCCTGTGGTCAGGCGGACGCCGTGCTGCACCGCAGCCAGGCCGCCGCCGCGCCGCCGGGCATGGTCGAGCCGCTGACCGGCCGCGAGCTGGAGGTGCTGCGGCTGATCGCCGCGGGCAGCTCAAACCAGCGCATCGCCCACGAACTGTTCGTGGCGCTCGACACGGTCAAAAAGCACGTGACGCACGTCCTGGGCAAGCTCGGCGCCGCCAACCGCACCGAGGCCGCCGCGCGGGCCCGGCAGCTCGGCCTGATCCCCTGACACCCCACCCCGGCCAGCCTGGTAGCACCTTGGTGTGAGGGCTCGCCGCGCAGCGATATTCCACCCGGCAGGCACCTTTGGGTGACGCCCCACGGCGGCGGGAATTCGTACCGTTCCTCCAAGAGCCGGTCCGCAACGGGCCAGGCTGCCAGCCATCGGCCCCCCACGGGGATGGGTGACCGGCCGAGGAAATGAGAAACAGTGCAGCAGATCCGTAGCCGCCGGCCGGGGGCC
>JBAUAY010001378.1:0-3533 GCA_049676235.1 Streptosporangiaceae bacterium | reverse complement strand
GCTCCGGAGCCTGCGTCCAGCCGGGCCGCCAGCGCCTTGGCGTACTCGGGCCCCGCGGCGGCCAGCACCTCGGCGGTGAGCGGGTTCACCTCGGGGCCGCCGACCGCGATCCTGACGTCGGGCAGGTTGGAGTCCGCGTCGATGGCGCCGTACCTGGACCCGTCGGCCTGGCTGCACGTCGCGGTCACGCCCGCCGCGGCCAGCGCGACCAGCAGTTCCCTGAGCGTGTCACGCAGGCCGTTCGGCAGCAAGGGACAGACGACCTCGGCCACCCCGATCGCCTGGGTCAGCCCGTCCGGGTCCCCGGTGCGGACCTGCGCCGTGGAGCCCAGCCCGAACCACTGATGAGCGGGGTTGTCCAGGGTGTACCAGTGGTCCGCCGAGTCCACGTCCACGGCCCCGAACGACCGGCCGATCACGGCCGTCGCGGTCTGGTATACCGGCAGCCCGCCCGGCACGGCGGCCGGGAAACGGACCCGGAGCAGCCGGTCGCGTCCGCGGTAGGAGTCCACGTGGGTGCGGAACTCGACCCGCTCCGCGCCGTCCCACAGCAGCGTCTCCTGGGTGACCTCGAGTCCGTCGAGGGTGAACGAGGTGAGCAGCCGGGATCCCGCCTCGCACCGTTCGGCCCGCACCCGCGCCGTCAGCGACGAGGATCCTGTCCCCGGCCCCTTGGGTGACAGGTGCCACGGACCCTCGCCGTGCCGGGGGTGCTGCGCGTACTCGTCCTGGATCACCAGTTCGTTGCCCGGCCCGGTGAGCACGTCGGTGCCGGTGCGCTTGTCGGTGATGCTGACCGTCCCGCCCCGCGCAGGATCCGCCGTGACCAGGTATACGGCGTTCTCGATCACCGTCCCAGCGGCTTCCCGCCACTCCGAGGCCGGGGTTTGCGTCGCCTGCAGCCGGTAGGTCCGCAGCCCGAGCGCGGGCACGCCGACGGCCGGGAACGTCACCGTCACCTCGGCCAGCGACCCGTCCGGCCGCCGCCGGACTCCTTCGGCCACCGACGGCACCGGCGCCCCGGAATCGTCCCGGACCTCCAGCCAGCGGGTGCCGTTCTGCGGGACCTGCACCGTGGCCCGCGTCATCCCGTCCCGCGGCCGCGCTAGCCCGTTGGCGACGCTGACCGTCAGGCCCGGGCCGGTGGGCCCGGCCAGGTAGGCGACGGCCTCGTGGCGGGCGGCCGAGCTGAGTTCCCAGGCCTCCCGCCACCCGCCCAGCAGGTCCAGGTACACCTGTTCGGACTCGACCCCGGTGATGCCGTCGTGGTGGGCGCCGTAGGCCAGCAGCCGCCAGGCCTTGTCCAGCGCCGCGTGCGGGTACGGCGCGCCGGCCAGCCAGGCGAGGGTGCCGAGCCGTTCGGCCTCGGCGACTGCGGTCTCGATGGCGCGCTGCGCCTGCTTGGTGTCGATGTAGGAGACGTCCTTGCCGGTGTACACCGGGTTCATGTCCCTGGTCTGCGGGGTGATCCACGCGCCCGCATGGCCGCCGGAGGAGGCTTCGGCGCGGACGGCGGCGAAGAAATCGCGGGGCACGGCGGTGGTGAACCTGGGCCACACGTACCGCTGGTTCCAGTCCCGGTGAATGTCGGTCACCCATCGAGCCGGGATGACGTGGTCCGCGCCGACTGGCAGCAGGACGTTGCGCGTGGTCGCGACCTGGGCCAGCCCGCGGAACTGACCGTACGCCTCGAGTTCTGCCGTCTGCAGGTCTGGCGGCGAGTGCAGTCGCCAGCCCGCGCCGTAGTGGTGTGCCATGTAGGCGGTGAGCAGCCCGTGGCCATCCGGCGAGATCCACTCGAACTCGGTGCTGAACTGCATCCGCCGGTCGCCGCCGTCCGCGGCCCCGGACGGGCCCCACTGGTGGAACGGCCCGCGCGCCCACGCCGACGAGGTCAGGCCGGCCGCCGCCATCAGGCCCGGATAGCCCGGATCGTGCCCGAACGCGTCCAGCATCCACGCGCTGCGCGGATCGCCGCCGAACACGTCCCGCTGGAACCCGATGCCGTAGACGGCGTTGCGGATGATGGCTTCGGCGCAGATCAGGTTGGTGTTCGGCTCGTTGTAGTTGCCGCCGACGATCTCCACCCGGCCTTCGGCCATCAGCCGCCGCAGGTCGTCCCGGTCTTGCGGGAAGGCGTCGAAGTACGGCTTGAGGTAGTCGATCTCGGCCAGCACGAACTTGTAGTCGGCGTCCCTCCTGGCCTTGTCCAGGTGCGCGCCGACCAGCTCGAACGCGCTCCGGACGTCCGGCAGGCTGCCGTCCTCGTCCGGCAGGCTGAGCCGGGCCTCGGTGAACTGGCCCTGGGTGTTCCACCACACCGGGTCGTAGTGGAAGTGGCTGACCATCCACATGGTCCAGCCCGGTTCGGCCACGGTGATGTCCGCTTCGGCCTGAACCCGGGAACTGCGCCCGGCGTCGCTCTCCAGGGTGACTGTGACCCGCCGCGTGCTGCCCGGCTGGTAGGGCGCCGCGATCTCCACGGGGACCTCGAAGGCCTTCTGTTCCCCGGCGTTCAGATCATTTATCCCGAACGGACCAGGATCTCGCACGCCCGCTCCCTGCACGCCCAGTCGGGCGGAGGCGGTTCCTGGCTCGTCATTCACCAGCGTGACCCGGACGACCTGCAGCGGACGCTGCGCGGTGCCCACGAACAAGTCTGTTGATTCGACGCTGACGATCCGCATCTGCCCATCGTTACATGACCGCGGGCCAGCAGGTACAGGAGTGCCGCGGCCGGCCGCTGTCAGAGGGCTACCTAGAAGTCAGCCCGCCGCGCCGCTCGCCGTGGCCCGGAACCGCTCCCGCGCGGTCTTGGCCTGAGCCAGCGGTATCAGCCGGCCCGCCTTGCCCAGCCCGAACGGCGGCATGTTCCCGTAGACCGCCTCGTAGTCACCGGCCCGCACCAGGTACGTCTCGTGCCAGATGCCGGTCCGCGCGCTCGTCCCGACGCGTTTCCAGTAGTTCCGCCACGCGGCCGTGTGCGGGTCGCTGGTGTCGTTGGCGAACGCCTCGAGGTGGTCGAAGGACCGCCAGTACTGCACGATGGTCGGCAACCCCATCTGGTATCCGAGCAGTCCCTTCTCCGGGTGCGCGACCAGGTAGTCCAGCATGTGCTTCATCCCCCGCCGCCCGCCGAGGTCCATAATGCTCCGGACCAGGTGAAACTTATCGGGCCGGGCCCCGATGAGGAACACCACGAAGTCGCCGTCGATTTCGGCCGTCATTCTCCGGCCCGCGATCTGTGCCATGACCCCTCCCCGGATCCCGTTTCTGCCAGGATCCCGAACCTAGGTCATACCTGGTGGAGCCGCTTGGCAAACGCCCGCGTGGCGGCGGCGGGATCGTCGGCCTCGGTGATCGCGCGGACCACGACCACGCGGGTGGCCCCGGCGGCGAGCACGTCGTCCAGCCGGCCCAGGCTGATGCCGCCGATCGCGAACCAGGGGCGCGACGGCTTGGTGTGCGCGACGTGGGCCAGCAGCCCGGGGCCGGTCGCCGGGCGCCCCGGCTTGGTCGGCGTGGCCCAGACC
>JBAUAY010001377.1:0-10422 GCA_049676235.1 Streptosporangiaceae bacterium | reverse complement strand
GACGATGAGCGAGGTGGCGAAGCCGAGCCCGGCCGCGACCAGCAGGCCGACCGCGGCCCAGTGGCCCGCCATCCCGGTCATGGCCAGCAGGTGCCCGGGCAGCGGGCTCGCGGCCGGTGTCTTGTGCTTGGTCAGGCCGAGCGGGAACAGCACGGTGTTCTGCAGGAACGCGTACGGATGGGCCAGGGCCGCGGGCGCCATCGCGGCGGCCAGGACCGCGGCCACGCCGAATGTGATCCCGACGAACCGCCAGGCGGACCTGGCGGCGTCCCTGGCGGCCAGCATCGCGGCGAAGACCGGGATCGCGGGCCAGGCGGTCGCCTTCATCGCGCAGGCCACGCCGAGAGCCGCCGCCGCGCGGACCAACCCCGACGGGCGGGCGATCAGCGCCAGGGTGAGCAACAGCAGCGCGATGACCGGCGGGTCGGTGATGCCGACCGCCAGCGGGAACGCGATCACCGGGGAGGCGGCGAAGAAGACGGTCGACAGCAAGACGTTGTACCGGCACGAGTCGCAGTGCCGGTGCGGTGCCGCGACCAGGAACGCCACCCAGATCAGCGCGATGGAGACGGCCGTGAGCCACAGCCGGGGGTCGGCGAACAGGCCGGTCGCGCCCAGCGCCTTCGGCAGGCCGAACACCGCCATGACCGGCAGGTACGGGTTGTAGGAGAGCCAGGTGTCCAGCTGCCCCGGCGGCAGGTACGGGGTGCCGTGCTGCAGCAGCAGCCCCGCTGACCGCGAGATGACCTGCACCTCGGGGGTCGGCGCCACCCGGGTGACGAGCCAGGTCACCGGCGCGGCCAGCGCCCCGGCCAGGGATACGAGCATCGGCCAGATGACCGGCACGTTGCTGCGCCAGGTGAGCCAGATGATGAGCGTCGTCAGCCCGTAGCCGACGGCCGCCCAGATGGCCCACGTCCGGTCCGCGTGCCCGGTATCCACGGCCAGCGCGACAGCGTAGATCGTGAATGCCGCGTTCGCGGCGAGGAGCCGACTTCGGTTCAGCCAGTGCTGATGGACTAGCTCTGGGTAGTTTTCTACCTGCGGTTCCTTCTCTATCTGCGTGTGTTCCACTCTGCCGGTACCCGCCCGTCCACGCGATATTCCCCTGTTATTCGTTCAGTTGTGGCCACTGAAGACCGTAGAACTGCCCCCGAAAGCAGGTAAGCCAGCTTATCACCAGGTGTTACCAAGCCGCTTTTCGGGTTACTCGCAGCTCCCTCGGCTACGGCAGTTTCCAGTCGACCGGCTCGGCGCCTTGCTGTTCGAGGAGCCGATTGGCCCGGCTGAACGGATGGGAACCGAAGAACCCGCTTTGGGCCGAATACGGGCTCGGGTGCGCCGACTCGATGATGCCGATGCTCGGGCCGCTGGCCGGAGCGAGCAGCGGCACCAGCGTCCGCGCGTCACGGCCCCACAAGATCGCGACCAGCGGTGTCGTTTTCTGGCCCGTCTTCCGGGCGGCCAGCGCACGGATGGCTTGCTCGGTCACTTCCTCCCAGCCCTTGCCCCGGTGCGAGCCCGGCTTGCCTGGCTGGACGGTGAGTACCCGATTCAGCAGCAGCACCCCCCGCTCGCTCCACGGGGTCAGGTCCCCGTTGGCCGGCGCCGGGTACCCGAGGTCTGCGGAGTACTCGGTGAAGATGTTGACCAGGCTCGGCGGCAGCCGCCGCACGTCAGGCGCGACCGAGAAGCTCAGGCCAACCGGATTCCCGGGCGTGGGGTAGGGATCCTGGCCGACAATGAGCACCCGGACGCCGGCGAACGGCTGCTTGAACGCCCGCAGCACGTTCTCACCCGAAGGCAGGTACCGGCGCCCGGCGGCGACCTCGGCCCGCAGGAACTCGCCCATCGCGGCGATCCGGTCCGCGACCGGCTCGAGCGCCTCGGCCCAGCCCGCGTCGATGATGTTGCGCAACGGCTCCGCCATGGGCAGCACTCTAGCCCGGCCGCTGACCAGACGAAGGCCGGAGGCATTAGCCTCCGTCCGCGGGGGTTCCGGGTAGCACGGACCGAACGAGTCTGGTCTCCCCCCGGGTTCTGCTGCCAGTGATTATGGCCGGTGAGGGTCGCCGGCGGCGGCGAACCCGGCCCCGTCGCAGGGCGCGGCGCCGCCCCGGTCGTTGTTGAAGTAGACGTACACGTCGCCCTTGGCCTCTTGGGGCCAGGTCGCCGCGATCCGGTCCGCCCAGGATTGCAGCGACGACTCGCGGTAGCGCGGCCAGGGGACGCCGTCGCCCTCGTGGAACCGCAGGTAGCCCCAGTCGGTCGTCCGCCACAGCGGGGTGATCGCGGCCCCCTTTCGGTCCGCCCAGCACAGTGCGGCGTTCCTGGCCGCCAGGATGTCCCGCACCTGGCTGGCCCACCACGATTCGTGCCTGGGCTCGACCGCGACGCGGATTTCCGGCGGGAACTGGCGCAGGCACTCATCGAGCAGCCGCGGGGCGGCCTGCAAGTCCGGCGGCAGCTGCAGGAGCACCGGCCCGAGCCGGTCACCGAGCCCGGCCGCGGCGTCGAGCAGTCTGCGCACCGGCTCGGCCGGGTCGCGCAGCCGCCGCACATGGGTCAGGTAGCGGCTGGCCTTGACGGTCATCACGAAGCCCTCGCCGACTCGCTCCCGCCAGCCCGCGAAGGTCTCCCGCGGCGGCAGCCGGTAGAAGGTCCCGTTGTTCTCGACCGTGGCGAACTGGCTCGCGTAGTACTCCAGCCAGCGCCGTTGCGGGACGTCCGGCGGGTAGAACGTGTCCCGCCAGTCCCGGTACTGCCAGCCCGAGGTCCCGACCCTTACTTGCACTCTTCTCCCTCGGGGGGACGACCCCCCCAGACCCCCCCGATCCTGGGGGAACCCATTCCCCCAGACCCCCTTTGGGGGGGCAGGCCCCCCGAACCCGCTGTTCTCGGGCGCCGTTCCAGCCTGCGGGATCTTCCCGCCGGAGCCTGCGGGATCCCACCGCCGGAGCCTGCGGGATCCTACCGCCGGAGCCTGCGGGATCCGCCCGTCGGCGGCGGAGGACTTGGGTTTGATTTACCCGGTTGCCGGAAAAGCTATCCCTGAACCGGTGCCAGCAGCTGGTAAATGGGGGTAGCCTGCGTCCACGCAGAGTCAATCACATGGAACGATGGGGCCCATGAAAGGTCGTGTTCTTGTCGTCGATGACGACGCCGCCCTCGCTGAGATGCTCGGTATCGTGCTTCGCGGTGAGGGGTTCGAGCCGACTTTCGTCTCCGACGGCGACAAAGCGGTCGAGGTTTTCCGGGAATCCCGGCCCGATCTGGTCCTACTTGACCTGATGCTGCCGGGTTCCGACGGAATTGACGTGTGCCGTCAGATCCGCGCCGAGTCCGGAGTGCCGATCGTCATGCTGACGGCGAAGACCGACACCGTAGACGTGGTCTTGGGCCTTGAATCCGGCGCTGATGACTACATCATGAAGCCGTTCAAGTCCAAGGAACTGGTCGCCCGGGTCCGGGCCCGGCTGCGCCGGACCGACGAGCCCGCGCCCGAGATGCTCCAGATCGGCGACATCGTCATCGACGTGGCCGGCCATTCGGTGAAGCGCGATGGGGAGACGCTCAACCTCACCCCGCTCGAGTTCGACCTGCTGGTCGCGCTGGCCCGCAAGCCGAGGCAGGTCTTCACCCGGGAAGTCCTGCTCGAGCAGGTCTGGGGTTACCGGCACGCCGCGGACACCAGGCTGGTCAACGTGCACGTGCAGCGGCTACGCGCGAAGATCGAGAGGGACCCCGAGCATCCCGAAATCGTCGTGACGGTGCGCGGTGTCGGCTACAAGGCGGGGCCTGGCTGAGTCCAGGTTCATGAAGGTGGTATCGGCACGTACGATCAGGCAGCGTAGCTGGATCACTGCCTTTCGCCGGTCGGCCTTCGGCCGGGCCATCATCCGGCGGCTGCCGACCCGGTCCAAGCGCTGGCTGCGGGTCGGCCGCCGGTGGCAGCGCAGCGTCGTCGCGAAGATCAAGCTCCGCTGGCACCGTTCGCTGCAGCTGCGGGTGGTATCGACCACCCTGGTCCTCTCCGTCCTGGTCATCGCGGTGCTCGGCTTCTTCCTGGTCCAGTCGGTCGCGGCCGGGCTGCTGAACAGCGCGGAGAACTCCGCGGACGCTCAGGTAAGGGACGGCCTGACGTCCGCGCTCGGGCAGTCCACCATCAACGTGCTCGCCCAGCCACTGCCCGGCGACGCGAGTGTGGCGAAGACCACGGCCCGGGCGTTGCAGCAGGCGAGCGGGAGCAGCGGCAACTACTACCTGGTCTTCATCCAGCTGACGAACATTCCGGCCAGCACCGTGGCCTGGGTCGGCCAGACCGATGTCGACATCGGCTCGACCATCCCGCCGACCCTGATCACCAAGGTCACGAGCGAACAGCGGAGCCAGCGGTACGACAACCAGAACATCGACACCGCGCCGCCGGTCTACGAGCCGACCACGCTGGTCTACATCCCGGATCAGGGCACCTCGGTGCCCGCCCTCGCCGTCGGGGTGCCGCTCGGCCCCTACTACCAGCTGTACTACGTGTTCCCGTTCACCCAGCAGCAAGCGACCCTGCTGCTGGTGCAGCGCGTCCTGATCGGCGTGGGCCTCGCGCTCGTGGTGCTGCTGGCCGCGATCGCGTCGCTGGTGACCCGGTGGGTGGTGCTGCCCGTTCGGCACGCGGCCCAGGCGGCCCAGCGTCTGTCGGCCGGGCACCTGGGGGAACGCATGGAGGTACTTGGGGTGGACGACCTCGCGGCGCTGGCCACGTCGTTCAACGAGATGGCGGCCAGCCTGCAGGGCAAGCTCCGCGAGCTTGAGGAACTCTCCAACGTGCAGCGGCAGTTCGTCTCCGACGTGTCGCACGAGCTCCGGACGCCGCTTTCCACCATCAAGATGGCCGCCGACCTGCTTTTCGAGTTCCGCGGGGACCTCGATCCGGCCGGCGCCCGGTCCGTGGAGCTGCTGGCGAGCCAACTGGAGCGGTTCGAGTCGCTGCTCGTGGACCTGCTCGAGATCAGCCGGTTCGACGCGGGCGCGGCCACCCTGGACACCGAACTCGTCGACGTATGCGACCTGGTCCGGCGTTCGGCGGACGACGCGCAGCAGCTGGCCGAGCGCCGGGGCAGCCGGATCGAGTTCCGGCTACCGGCAACCGGGTGCTTTGCCGAGGCGGACCGGCGCCGAGTCGAGCGCATCCTGCGCAACATCCTGGTGAACGCGGTCGAGCACGGCGAGGGCAAGGACGTGGTGGTCACCACCGCCATCGACAGCGACGCGGTCGCCGTCTCGGTCCGGGACTACGGCGTGGGGCTGCGGCCAGGTGAGGAACAGAAGGTCTTCGACCGGTTCTGGCGGGCCGACCCGGCACGGGCCCGCACCATCGGCGGCAGCGGCCTGGGCCTGGCCATTTCGCTCGAGGACGCGCGGCTGCATGGCGGCTGGCTGCAGGCCTGGGGGGAACGCGGCAAGGGCTCGGTGTTCCGGCTGACGCTGCCGCGGGTCGCCGGGCAGCCACTCGCGGGCTCGCCGCTGGCGCTCGGCCCGGACGAGGCGGAGATCGTCACCAGCCTGAGCGGGAGTCCGTACCCCGCTAACGAGATCACCGGGGTGATCCCGCATGGCTAGGACCGCCTGGGGGACCCTGCGCCTGAGGACCGGGCACTTCGGGACTCGGCACCGGGGGACCGGGCACCTGAGGACCGGGCACCTGAGGCCCGGGCAGCTGGGGACTGGGCGCCCTGGGACCGGCCGACGGTGGCTGGCTTGCGCTCGCCGGACGTGCGTGGTGACCGCCCTGGTCGCGTCCGTGGCGGGCTGCGTGGGCATGCCCAACAGCGGCACGCCGGGTACGTTCGGCGGCACCCCGCAGGGCACGACGTCGAATTCCGGCTTCATCGGGCCTATCCCGGCCGGGCCCGCGCCGACCTGGAATCCGAGCGAGATCGTGGCGGGATTCCTCAACGCGAGCGCCACCTATCCGACCTATTCCAATATCGCCAAGGAGTATCTGGTCCCCGCGGCCAGCGAGACGTGGGCTCCGACCTCGTCGGTCCAGGTGGTCGATAAGGTCGTGCCCGCTCAGGCCAACATCCGCAAGGGTGGCAGGCAAGCCACGGTAGACGTCTCGGGTACGGTGCAGGCGTCGTTCAACGGGACCGGCCAGTACGTCGGGGCCCAGCAGAGCGGCGGGACGGTGGCGAACCAGCAATTCCACTTGGTCAAGGTAGACGGCCAGTGGCGGATTACCAATCCGCTGCCCCAAGGCCGGATGCTGACCGAGCCCGATTTCGCCTCGGTCTACAAGCCGCAGGATCTGTACTTCTTCGACCCGGAAGGGCAGGTGCTCGTGCCCGACTCGGTGTTCGTGCCGGCCGGGACCTCGCCGGTGACCAACTTGGTCGAAGCGCTCCTCAATGACCCGCAGTCATACTGGCTGCAGACTCAGACCAGCGCCACGCCCCCCGCTGTCACCGCGTTTCCCCCGGGGTCCAAGATAAACAACGTGGCCATCGACGGGACCACCGCGACGGTGAATCTCGGCGGGGCGGCGGCGGCCGCGACGGACAGCGTCCTCGAGCAGATCTCCGCGCAACTGGTCTGGACCCTGACCGGGCAGCAGGAAAGCTCCCCCATCCAGGCGGTCCAGCTTGAGCGCAACGGTAACCCGTGGATACCGGCCAATCCCCCCTGCGCTGGCGGCGGCCAGAGCCAGGGTCCCGCGCAGAAGCTGGCCATGTACAGCTGCTATGACCCGTATCCGGCCGTGGCGCCGGCCAGCTTCTACTACGTCGGCGACGGGCAGGCCTGGTCACGATGCGCCTCGGAGTCTCAGGTGACGGAGGGCTCCATCGGCTCGGTCGTCCCGGTCTTCGGCCGGACGGGTGCGGCCAAGCTCGACCAGGACTGCGGACAACCAGTGCAAGCCAGTTCCCCGACCATGCCGCCGGCTCAGCCCCGGAGCATACCCGCCCTGTCCAGGGTGGCGGTGTCGCCCGGGAACCAGTACGCGGCAGGTGTCTCGGTTGACGGGAAGGCCGTCTACGTCTGGGCATCAGGCGGCGCCAAGCCATCCAGTTCCATGACCACCTCGGGCGTCACCGCGATCAGCTGGGATCGCAGCGGCTACCTCTGGCTAGCCCAGGACGGCACCACATGGGCGGTCCCGCAGACCAGCAACAGCAGCAGCACTGCTCAGATCCCTAACGCCTTCGACGGGAAGATCATCGGCCTGGGCGTCGCCCCCGATGGCGTGCGGGTGGCCGCCATCGCGCAGACCGATTCGGGTCGCCTGCTCGAGCTCGCGGCCATCGACCATGGCGCCCAGATCCCCAGCCAACGGGAAAACCCCACCACCCGCACGTCCAGCGGACCGTCGTCCATCGGACAGCCGGTCCAGCTCGGCCCCAACATCGCCGATCCGATCGCCCTGACCTGGTACGACGCCGACGACCTGCTCGTGCTCGACGGTACGGGCAACGGGAGCGCGCTGTGGGAGGTTCCGGTGGACGGGCAGCCGGCCACCAAGCTGCCGGCCGTCCTGCCCGGCGCGATCTCTATCACCGCGGACGGCGCTGAGAACGCCCTGGTGGTCGGGCTGTCGGACGGCGGGATGGAGGTCTCGGCGAGCCTAGAGGGGCCTTGGCAACTGCTGGGCAGCCACGGCCAGAACCCGGCCTTCCCGGGCCCGGCCCACCTGGTTCCGGCGCAGTCCTGAGTCCCGGCCCACCTGGTTCCGGCACAGTCCTGAGTCCCGGCACAGTCCTGAGTCCCGGCACAGTCCTGACCGCGGCCCTGACCACCGGCACCGATCACCGGCACCGATCCGGCGCATGGACGTTCCGCGCTGGCATCTCGCGATGAAAAATAGCCTTGGTCCGCGCCCCGCAGCTAGCCTTCACCTGCGCCCATATCAACGTTATGGAGTCGTTATGTGACTATTTGTGATTGACCGCCTACAAGTCCCTCCTGACATTCGCGCTCCGGCAAGCTAGCGTTCAGACATGGCACTCGCCCGGGCCCGTGGTTGCGCCGGGCGTGGCTCCCCGCCGGGGGGTCACGTCAGGCAAGCCGATGCCAGCCGCAGGCGAAACGGCCCACGTAAGGCGACTTCTTGTCGACTGATCACGGTGCGGCTTAGAAGTAAGTCCTGCCTCGCCGGGAGATACCGAGTCTCCCGGACCGGGAGAAGGGTAGTAGTGGCTACAGGGCCGCGAACCCCTCAGCAGGCGAATGTGGGGTCGAAGACCAGGTCGGCCGGGCGGGTGCCATCCACCTCACGCAGACACTGCTCAATCAGGTCGTGCTCCATCGGATTGGGCAAAATCGGACTGGAAGGGGGATCGAGATGGAAATCATAGTCAGGGGACGCCACATCACCGTCCCAGCACGTTTCCGTCAGCACGCCACCGCCAAGCTAGCCAAGCTGGAGAAGCTTGATCAGAAGGCGGTACGGATCGACGTGGAGGTCTCCGAGGAGCGTAACCCGAGGCAGTCTGATCGCCGTGAACGTGTCGAGCTGACGATACGGTCCCGTGGCCCCGCGATCAGGGCCGAGGCGGCCGCAGATGACAGGTACACGGCGCTCGACCTCGCCTTCGCCAAGCTCGAGTCCAGGCTCCGCCGAGCCGCCGACCGGCGCAAGGTCAAACACGGGGACAACGAAACGGTGCGCACGCCGAGCACGCTCGCCATCGCGACGCCGTCGCCGGCGCCTGCGGCTGCCTCTGCGCCGGCGCCGGCCACCTCCGCGGTGAACGGCGGCAGGCAGGCCGAACCCGAGAGCGGCCTCATCCCTATCCAGATGGAAGGGGACGGCCCACTGATCCTGCGCGAAAAGGTGCATGCGGCCCGGCCGATGACCATCGACCAGGCCCTGCTCGAAATGGAACTCGTCGGTCACGATTTCTACCTGTTCCATGACCGTGAGTGCGACCGCTTCAGCGTCGTCTACCGCCGTCGCGGCTACGACTACGGGGTGATCCGCCTGGTGGAAGAGTAATTTTCCACGCCGTTCGGGGCCGGAATTCGTTGCGCAATTTCGCGATGCAAGCCGGGCACGGTTTGATGGGATGGTGCCCGGCTTGCATCACGGCCCCACGTCGGCAAGAGTCAGATCACATGACGTTCGTGCCGATCAAGGTCAGCCTGGCTGCCTGGTGAGGCTGATGCGGGCGATGTTCCCGAGGGAGGCAACGAAGTGAGCGCCATGAGCGACGGGGTGACGGCTGCTGCCCGGCGGTCAGACGGCGGCAGGCGCTCGGAGCCCATCCGGGTGCTGATCGCCGATGATCATGCGTTGTTCCGGCGCGGCCTGGAGATGGTCCTCGAGGAAGAGGACGACATCGATCTGGTCGGGCAGGCGAGCGACGGGACCGAGGCGGTGGCCGTGGCCGGTGAGTCGCTGCCCGACGTCGTGCTCATGGACATCCGGATGCCGAAGAGCAGTGGCATCGAGGCGTGCCGGGCGACCAAAGAGGTCGCGCCGAGCGCGAAGATCGTGATGCTGACGATCAGTGACGAGGAAGAGGACCTGTTCGAGGCGATCCGGGCGGGCGCCAGCGGCTACCTGCTGAAGGACATCCCGCTGGACGAGGTGGCCGAAGCGGTCCGCGCGGTGCACGGCGGCCAGTCGCTGATCAACCCCTCGATGGCGGGCAAGCTGCTCAGCGAGTTCGCGACGCTGGCCAAGCGCGACTCGGACGAAGAGCGGGTGCAGCACGTCGCCCCGCCCAAGCTCACCGACCGCGAGATGGAGGTGCTCAAGCTCGTCGCGCGCGGCATGAACAACCGGGACATCGCCAAGGAGCTTTTCATCTCGGAGAACACGGTGAAGAACCACGTCAGGAACATCCTGGAGAAGCTGCAGATCCACTCCCGGATGGAGGCCGTGATGATCGCCGTCCGGCAGAAGCTGATCGAGTTCAGTTAGTCGCCCTGCCCGCACCGCTTTGTCTACGATTTTGGGTGCTATAACCCCCGTAACTGCAGACAAAGCTGAGGGCGGCGGGCTGCGCGACTCAGGTGGCGGCCAAGGCGGCCGCCAGGCGTCCGGCGTGCTCGGCGGGTTCGATCTGCTCCAGACGCACATCGTCGCAGCCGACCCAGCTTGCCGCCTCCCGAAGGGCCTCGGCCATCGGTTCGGCCGCGGTGGCCCGTTCCAGTGAGACCTGGCGCGCGACCAGGGTCCTGCCTTCCCGGGCCGGATCGACCCGGCCCGCCAGTCGCCCGCCCGCGAGCAAGGGCATGGTGAAGTAGCCGTGGACCCGCTTGTGCTTCGGCACGTACGCCTCGAGGCTGTGCTCGAAGCCGAACATCTGCCGGGTCCGCCTGCGGTCCCAGATCAGCGAGTCGAACGGCGAGAGCAGCGTGACGCGGTGCCGCCCGCGGCGCCCGGCCGACGCCTCGGCCAGCGCCGCCGGGTCGGCCCAGACC
>JBAUAY010001376.1:0-15715 GCA_049676235.1 Streptosporangiaceae bacterium | reverse complement strand
GCCGGTATCGCGGCCGCGGTCGTGACCGCGGCAACCGGTGTGGTCGACTGGACCGTCAGCGACGACGAGGATCGCCGGCTCGGCTTGTTCCACGGAGTGCTCAATACGGGGGCCCTCGGGCTGCAAGGCATGTCGCTGGCGGCCCGGCTGGCCGGTTACCGGCGCGCGGCGCGCGGGCTGGGCGCGGCCAGCCTGGCCGTCACCGGCGCCGCCGCCTACCTCGGTGGCCACCTGGTGTTCGCCAAGGCGGTGATGGTCAGCCGGGTGGCCGGGGCCGACGGGCCGCGGCGCTGGGTCCGGGTGATCGAGGAGGCCGAGATGCCGGACGACGTGCCCACCGGCGTGCAGGCCGACGGTCGGCAGATCTTGCTGTACCGGCACGACGGAACCCTCTACGCGCTCGACAACCTGTGCAGCCACGCCGCTGGCCTGCTCAGCCGCGGCGCTGTCGAGGGCCTGACTGTGACCTGCCCGCTGCACGGATCGCGGTACTGCCTGGCCGACGGCTCCGTCAGCCGCGGCCCGTCACATCAGCCGCAACCCGTGATACGCACCCGGGTCCGCAACGGCTGGATCGAGGTGCGTGGTAACCAGCCCGCCCCCCGGCGACCCGTCAACGGAAGGACATAGTCATGGCCTTTGTCATCGTCGCCAACCTCGACGACCTGGAGCCGGGCGAAACCCTGTTCGTCGAGGGGCTGCGAGAGCCGATCTGCCTGGTGCGCCTGGACGAGGACGACGTCCGTGCGGTGCACAACACCTGCACTCACCAGCAGCAGCCCCTGCACGAGGGCACCGTCCAGGATGACGACACCCTGGTCTGCGCGTCGCATAACTCCCGGTTCGACCTGACCACCGGTGAGTCGATCGGCATTCCCGTGGTGCCCTCGCTGCCCGTCTACGCCTGCAGGATCGAGGGCGACGCGATCCTCGTCGACATCGACCAGCAGCTCAACGACGCCGCCATCCCGCACCACCCGTACCACTGACGCCGGGTGGGTGGAGGATCAGGTGTACTCGGCGGGTCCCCAGGGCGCCTGCGGAGAAGTGGAGGCGTTCGGGTCCACCTGCTGCGGCCTGGTCCAGTCGGACAGCAGGCCGCCTTCGGCGGGCATGGTCTGGGTGGCCTGCAGGTCGGGGAAGGTGGCCGTACTGCCCGCGTAGGGCGGCGGCGGGCTGGTCACCACGGGCCTGCTCCGCCACCGGGACGGAACGAACAGCGGGATGATCATGGCCAGGCCCACCAGGGCCAGCACCCCGTCGAAGAGCATGGCCTCGAAGCCCCTCCCGTAGAGCTGCGTCTTCAGCGGGATGTACTGGACCGCGCGCCGCACGCTGAACAGGTACAGGCCGGTCCAGGCGAGCAGCGCGAGGCCAACCAGCCCGGACGCGAGCGGGGAGATCCGCGGGACCGCGATCAGCAGGCCGGCGATCAGGCCCGCCCCCAGGAGCGCGCCGAACCCCTCGAGGACGGCGTGGTTGTGCAGGAGGGAACCGCCGCCGCCCGGCAGCGCGCCGAGCCCGGCGGGCCCGATGAGCAGCTTCAGGTATCCCCAGGAGGCGGCGAAGAACACCGCGGCCGCCAAGACGATCGCCAGTACGACACCCACTAGATGACGCATATCGCTCATCCCCTTAGTGATCCACAGACCGAAGCTTACGGCGGGGCACGTCGCACGTCATGCGGGGATAAGCACCGTTGCCAGCCTGTCATTTCTTTGTACGCAGACCCACCCGCAGCCGGTTCACCGGGTCAAGGAGAACGTAGGCCCAGTAGGCGTCCCGCGCCACGAGCCGGAACTTCACGCCACGCGGGCCAGGCGGGAAACGGAATCCGGCCGGGCGCCAGCGGCGGAAATCGGCGGACATCCGGTGAAAGAATTCCCGGCGTCTGCGGCGCGGCACCAGCGGCAGCAGCGTGGTGTAATGCCAGATGGCTCGTTCGAATACCGCGGCGTAGACAGGAGGGGTTACCGGGGCACGCAGTTCGGTTCGTTCGGCAACATAACTAAAGATCTGCTGGTAGGAGCCGAAGATATTGAAGTTGGCGACGCTGGCGGCGGCCAGGTAGGACCCGCGGCGCGCCCGGCGGTAGCGATAGCACACGCGGTTGAGCACGCCGATTCTCTCCGCCGTCAGCAGGGCCATCGTGCTGACCGGGACGTCCTCGTGCGGGGCGGGCCCCGAAGACTCGAACGAGATGCCCAGGCCGGCCAGGAAGTCGCGGCGGAACACCTTGCTCCACGCCGTCATGGTCAGGTGGACCAGAGCAGGATGGTCCGCGAGCCGGCCAGCCTCCGGGCCGCGCAGGTAACTCGCGCCGTCGCTCGGGCTGGTCGTCCCGTCGGGGTAGAGGTTCTCGAAGTCCACGATCAGCAGGTCGGGCCGCAGTCGTGTCAGCGCCTCGGCTACCGCCGCCAGGGCACCCTCCGCCAGTTCGTCGTCCCCGTCCACGAACCAGACGTACTCCCCCGTCGCCTCCTTCGCGCCCAAGTCGCGCGCGGGCCCGGGCCCGACCGCGGCCGCAGTGCTGATCACCCGCAGCCGGGAGTCGTGCCGGGCGGCGAGGATCGCGCCGCAGCCATCGGGGGAAGCGTCGTCGACAGCGATCACCTCGAGCGAGAGGGCGGGCTCGCCGAGCACGGAGTCCAGGCAGCGATCCAGGTAGTCCTCAACCCCGTGCACCGGGATGACCACGCTGATCAACGGCATGATCCCGAACCATATCCCAGGGCGGTTTGGCGGTGTGATTCTCGGGTACTGATACCGCTTCGCGGTAGGGCACGGCTCTTTTGTAAGCTGACCGGGTGCGCATCCACGCCATCTTCGGGGGAATCGGCGCGTTCGCCGTCAAATTTCGCTGGGTCGTCATCGCAGCCTGGCTGATCGCGGCCTTCGCCGTGCCGCGCTTCCTGCCGTCGCTAAACAGCGTCACTCAGGGCAATAACAGTGCCTTCTTGCCCGCCAGTGCTCCGAGCGAGCAGGCGGCGCAGCTCGCGGCCCCGTTCGGGTCCCCGAACCTGACCCCGGTGCCCGTCGTGGCGGCGGTCAGCCAGGGCACCCTCACCAGCGCGGACGTGGCCTGGCTGTCCAGCCTGCAGCAGGACCTGCGCACGGTGCCCACCGTCGTCGCGGCGCGCGACCTCGGCCGGTCGGCCGACGGCCAGGCCGAGCAGCTGCAGGTCCTGTCCAATGTCGGCGGCAGCGACCAGGCCGGGCAGACCACGCTGATCAACGACTTGCGCGCGGCGATCAAGAAGGCCGCGCCGCCACCCGGGTTGCAGGTGCACCTGGCCGGCGACATCGCCATCAACGTCGACCAGCAGGCCAAGTCGGGCACCACGGGGAACCAGGTCGAAGTCGTGGCCGTCCTGTTCATCCTGGTTCTGCTGCTGCTGATCTTCCGGTCGCTGCTTGCGCCGCTGATCACACTGATCCCGGCATTCTTCGCCGTAGCCATTTCCGGGCCGCTGGTCGGCGAGGCGGCGCACGCGGGCCTGAAGGTCTCGCAGCTCGCTCAGCTGCTGCTGATCGTGCTGGTGCTCGGCGCGGGCACCGACTACGGCCTGTTCCTGGTCTTCCGGGTCCGCGAGAACCTGCGTGGCGGGGCGGATCCGAAGGACGCGGTGCGTTCGGCGGTCACGCGGGTCGGTGAGACCATCACGTTCTCCGCCCTTACCGTCATCGCCGCCCTGCTGTCCCTGCTCGTCGCCACCTTCCAGATCTACTCCGAGCTCGGCATCCCGCTGGCCATCGGCATCGGCACCGTGCTGCTCGCCGGGCTCACGCTGCTGCCCGCGCTGCTCGCGGTGTTCGGCCGGGCGGCGTTCTGGCCGAGCAAGACCCGCGCGGGTACCGGCAAGGCCGGCCTGTGGGGCCGGATCGCGGCGCGGGTCGTGCGCAGGCCCGCCGTCCCGCTGACCATCGGCGTGATCGTGTTCGGCGCGCTCGCGACCGCGGTGACCGCGTATGAGCCTGGCGGGTTCGGCGGGTCGATCAGCGCGCCGGCCGGCACCGACTCCGCGGCGGGAACCGCGCTCCTGAACAAGCATTTCCCTACCAGCGCGGCGAACCCGACGAACCTGGTCTACAAGCTGTCCCAGCCGGTCTGGAACGACCCGGCCCCGGTGGCCGCCGCGACCAGTCAGCTCACCGCGAGCGGGCTGTTCACCGGCGTCACCGGCCCGCTGAACCCGGCGGGCGTCACGCTGACCCCGGCCCAGTACCAGTCGCTGCACGCGGCGCTGGGGAATCCGCTAGCGCTGCCCGCGGTTCCGCCCGCGGGCGAGAGCAGCATCCCGCTGGCCGCCTACGAGGCTTACCGAGCCACCGCCCAGTACGTCAGCCCCGACGGCGAGACCATCCAGTTCCAGACCGGCCTGAAGGCCGGCGACCCCTCGACCTCGGCCGCGATGAACGCCGTACCGTCGATCCGTGCCGAGGCGGCCGCGGTGGCGAAGACGCTGGACGCCACCGCCTACGGAGTCGGCGGCGAGGCGCCCGCCTTCTACGACATCAGCGCGATCTCCGACAGTGACCTGGTCCATGTCGTCCCGGTCGCCATCATCGTCATCGGCCTGCTGCTCTGCCTGGTGATGCGGTCGCTGATCGCGCCGCTGTACCTGATCGCGTCGGTGGCGCTGTCGTACTTCGCCGCGTTGGGACTGTCCGTCATCTTGTTCATCAAGATCGGCGGGAGCGAGGGCCTCACCTTCATCCTCCCGTTCCTGATGTTCATCTTCCTGCTCGCGCTCGGCGAGGACTACAACATCCTGGTGATGAGCAGGATCAGGGAGGAGGCTCTCCACCTGCCGCTACGGGAAGCAGTCAGCCGGTCACTAGCCGCTACCGGAACCACGGTGACCTCGGCCGGGCTGGTGCTGGCCGGCACCTTCTCGGTATTCGCGGTGGTCGGCGGCCGGGGTTCTGGCGGCAGCCAGATCCGCGACGTCGGCGTGGGCCTGGCGCTCGGCGTGCTGATGGACACCTTCATCGTTCGCACCGTCCTGGTGCCGTGCACGGTCGTCTTGCTCGGCCGGTGGAACTGGTGGCCGTCCGCGCTCAGCCGGACCGGACCGCAGCCGGTCGGGGAAAGCGCGGAACTGGATGCCCGGCCCGCAGCCGATGACCAGCCGGTGGCCGACCCAAGTCCGCGGGCGCCGGCCCGCGAGCCCTAGTCCGCCTGAGCGTCGATGGAGGCGGTCAGGTCGCGCAGGGCGGGTGCCGCGTCGCGCAGGGCAGCGCGGTCACGGTGCGGCAGCGCGGCCAGTGCCGCCTGGATGATGTCCTCGTTCACCCGGTGCCACCGGGTTACCGCCGCCGTGCCGACCTCTGATAGGTCCAGGCTGACGGTGCGGCGGTCGCCGGCGCTGCCGCCGGGAGTCCGCATCACGTAGCCTGCCGCCTGGAGCCCGCCGAGCAGGGTGGCCACCGAGCTCGGCGCCAGCCGGAGCATCCGGGCGAGCTGGCTAGGCCTAATCCCGGGGTGTTCGGTAATGCAGGAGAGCAGCTCGAGCTGGGCCACGGAAAGCCCAAGGGCGGGGTCGGCCGCGCGCGCCGCCCGCCGCATGGCCCGGCGCAGCCGGGACACGATGCCGGCCAGCTCCGGGCCGATCTGCCCGGGCCCGATCTGCTCTGGGCCGATCTGCTCTGGGCCGATCTGCTCTGGGCTTACTCGCTCCTGCGCTGCGTTTCCCTCAGCGATCTGCACCTGACGGGTCCGCCTCCCTGGGACGCTCGGCCCGCGCGGCTGCCTGCTTATTGTCCGCGCGCCTGCTCTGGCCGGCCAGCGCGATCGCGGCAGCCGTAACAGCGACGACGGCGAGCACGATGAACGCGGGCCGCGCCTGCTCTACCCCAGGGTACCCGTGATGAGCCGCATATCCATGATTGCCGGCCTGAGAACTCTGGGTACCCAGGTGCAGGGCCAGCGCCATAAGGGAGATGCCCAAGGTGGTGCCTATCCCCCGGGCCATGCTGACCAGGCCGCCGACCAGGGAGGCGGACGAATCGGAGGTGCTGCGCATGATCACCGTGTTGTTCGCGGGCACGAAGATGCCCAGGCCCAGGCCGGCCAGGGCCAGCAGCGGGACCACGGTCACCTGGGTTACCGGCACGACGATCGCGGCGCACATGACCGCGCAGACCAGCAGCGCGCCGACGACGCCGCGCCGCCGGTCTCCCCAGGCTCTCGGCAGCACCACCTCACCGAACAGCGCGGCCAGCCCGAAGCCGAGCGGGAGGGCGGAGAGCAGCAGGCCGGTACGGGCCGCGCTGCCCATGCCGTGGGTCAGGACCTGCGGGATCAGTACCAGCGGCCCGAACAGCGTGAGATACCCGCACGCGGCGCCGGCCAGCGCGAGCGCCAGCGGCCTGGACCGGAGCAGCCACACGGGTATCAGCGGATGCCCGGTGCTGGCCTCCCGCCGGATGAACGCCGCCGCGCCCGCGACGGCGAGGGCCGCGAGCAGCACGACCAGCCAGGCCGGCAGGCTCAGGCCCGACGCCGCGGAGAGCACCAGCAGCAGCGCGCTGGTCCAGGTCACCAGCAACAAGGTGCCCGGCCAGTCGAACTTCTCGGGCCGGCTGAACTGCCGGGTCCGCGGCAGCAGGTAGCGTCCCGCGATGACCGCCACGATGCCGACGGGCACGTTCACCCAGAACACGGCGCGCCAGCCGACCGTCGCAGTGAGCAGGCCACCCAGCGTGGGGCCGACCGCGAGCCCAACGGCTTGGGCTCCCGCCTGGACCCCGAGGGCGAAGCGCATCCTGGCCTTCGGCGCGCTCGTCGTCACCAGGGCTACGCTGTTGGCCTGCAGCATCGCCGCGCCGATGGCCTGGATCAGCCGGAGCGCCACCAGGGCGCCGAGCGAGGGCGCCAGGCCGCACGCCGCGGAGGCCACCGTGAAGACGGCGAAGCCATAGGTGTAGACGAGCTTGCGGCCGACCGCGTCGCCCAGGCGCCCGGCCGGGGCGAGCATCGCGACCAGGCCGAGCAGGTAGATGAGCGACACCCACTGGACAGCGGCGACAGGGACGCTGAAGTCGCGCTCCATGGCCGGGAACGTGATCGTGACGATACTCGCGTCTAGCTGGCCCATGAACGCGCCGAAGCAGACCACGCCCACGGCGAGCCACGGAGCGCGGCGGCTTTCCCGGATGACGGCGGGCCTCGCCTGCTCGTGCAAAATACTTCTGTAAGCGAACATCCTGAGGCAAGAGTAGCAAACTACTTCTGTAAGCGAACCTTTTGGCAGCGCGATACCGGGATTAACTCCGGACATGCCGGGCGCGGTGCTGGCCTTGGCGTTCAGGACCCGACAGACTCAGGGAGGTGGAGTGATCTAGGGCCTGCGGGCGGGCCGCTCGGCTAGAGTACGCCGGGAAAGTGCCAGCAAAGCACGGCACCCGGCGGCAGGACCGGCACGCGGGCGGGCCGGAGCGGAAGGGACGTCGATGCAGGAACTGCGCTTCGTCGCGGTAAGCGAGGACGGCCGATACGCTGTCCTCGCGATACCTGGGCGCAGCGCACGCTTCACGTTGCCGATTGACGAGCGGCTCAGGGCGGTTTCCCTCGGCCAGACCTCCCGGCTCGCGCAGTACGAGATCGAAGTGGAGAGCCCGTTGCGACCCAAGGAGATCCAGGCACGAATCCGGGCCGGGGAAACGGTAGAGGAAATCGCGGACGCGGCTGGCATCGCGGCCGAACGTGTGCGCTGGTTCGAGGGTCCGGTCCTGGCCGAGCGCGCCTACGTGGCAGATCAGGCCCAGCTGGCATCGGTGAGACGTCAAGGGGACGCTACCCCGGGTCCGCGGCTGGGCGAGATCGTGACCGAACGGCTGAAGGTGTTCGGCACTGATCCGGAAGACGCGCAGTGGGACGCGAAGAAGCTCGGCGACGGCAGCTGGCAGGTGCAGCTGATCTTCATTTCCGGCGGACGCCTGCACACCGCCGAGTGGATCTTCGATCAGCGCCGCAGGCACGTGCTGCCCGCCGACGACAACGCCGCCCGGATGTCGCTGCCCGGCGCCGAGCCGCCCCAGCCGGCCGCCTCGGCGCCGGGTGAGGCGACCGTCACCCACCTGGCTCCGAGGCTCAGTTCCGCGTCGGGCCACAGCGCGCCCGCGCTCGGTCAGCCGGGGACCGGTACCTCGGGGTTTGGCCAGGGCATGGTGGGCAACGGTGCGACCGGCGGGCGGGCCCGGCATGAGCGGCCGGGCTCTGGACGGCCGGCCGTCCCCCAACCCCAGGCCCCCCAACCCCAGGTTGCCGAACCTCGGGTTGCCGAAACCCAGCACGGCGAACCGGAGGCTCCCGTACCCCGGGAGGCCCAAGCTCCGGCCGCCGTCGCGCCTTCGGTCCCGAGCGCTCCAGCGGTCAGTCCGGCCGCGGTAGCCGCGCAGGCCTCGAGGGAGAAAACCCGGATCGCCCAGGCTCGTGAAGAAACGGCAGCGGTGGCGTCCTCGAATACTTCGGACTCCCCTACCGCGGCGACTCCGGCCGCCGCCGCCAGGCCTGCGGCCCCGGTCACTTCGGCTCCGTCCCCCGCCGAAGCAGTTCCCTCGGCTCCGGCGGAATCCGCCGGCGAGCAGGCGGCACGGCAAGGCCGCAAGACGGCACGTGGTAAGCGGTCTTCCGTACCGTCCTGGGACGAAATCATGTTCGGCAGTTCACGCCAGCGAGACTAGCCCTCACCACGCGCCCGCACCTTCGGACAAAAGGCCGCGCCTACCGGCGCCGGATCTAGCGGGGTCAGTACCTATCCAGACAGGGCGCCGTCGATGAGGTGGTACACGCAGGAGTCGAACACCTCGTCCACGTCCGGGACACGGGACGGCTCGGCGGCGGTCAGCGCCGCGGCCAGATTCGGGTACTGCCCGGTGGCCGCGGCGGTAACGATCGTCGCGACCTGCACCGCCTGGTGTTGATCGAGGCTGACGCCGGTGCTGGCTTGCTGACTGGCCAGCGTCGCCTCCATCCCGCCATACATGATCGCGAAGCCGTTGATCAGGGCGATGAACTGCAACTTGGTGGGCGTGTCTAGCTCGGACCCGGCCAGCAGGCCGAGAAAGCAGTCGAGGTACCGGAGCCCGTTAGGGCCAATGACCGCGGGCCGCCGGATCGCGTCCGGCAGCCAGGGGTGACGCCGGGTGATGTCGCGCCCCTGCCGGGCGAGACCGGCGATGGCGGCCCGCCGATCGGCCGGCTCGGATTCCGGGCACCGGTACTCACCGCCGACCATGTCGATCATCAGCTGGATCAGGTGGTCCTTGGTCGGCACGTAGTTGTAGAGCGACATGGGAGCGATGCCAAGCTCGGCCGCCACCGCGCGCATCGTCACCGCGTCCAGTCCGGTGGCGTCCGCGAGCCTGATCGCCACGGCCGCGACCGCCGCGCGGTCGTATTTGCCCTTCGGCCCGCGCGAGCCCTGCTCCGGGATATCCCAGATGGATATGGGCGTCAGCCTGGTCACCCCTCTCGTTCGGCAAACCCGGGGGCCACCCTATCAGCGTGTGGCGTACGTAGTATTATGCCAATAGCGACGTACGGCGTACGTAGTAAATGAACGGAGGAAACATGCCCACAGTCAGGCGCGGGCAGGCCGCCCCGTCCGCAAAGCCCGGCGTACCGGCGGCAGAACCCGGCGGAGAGGCCACGGTAGGCCTACCTCGCGGGATCCGGGGCATGCAGGGGCTGCCCCGGCGGGTGCGGGTTGCGCGGCGGCTGGCCAGGGAGCTACCGCCGGCGCGGTGCGGGGTCGGGTGGATACCGCGCCTCGAGGTACCGGGAGCGGAGGGCGTCACGCTGATCACCGACCACTATGTGCCGCTCGTCGACCAGGCGCGCGGGACGATCCTGGTCCGGACTCCGTACGGGCGGGGATTTCCCTGGGCGCACCTGTACGGGGTGGCCTTCGCCCAGCAGGGCTTCCACGTCCTGCTGCAAAGCTGCCGGGGTACCGGCGGATCGACCGGGCGGTTCGAGCCGTTCCGGAACGAGGCCGCCGACGGCCAGGCCACTGTCGCGTGGCTGCGCGGCCAGGACTGGTTCACCGGCCGACTCGGCACCATCGGGGCCAGCTACCTGGGTTACGTCCAGCTGGCGCTGGCCGACGACCCGCCGCCCGAACTTAAGGCGGCCGTCGTCCAAGTCGGCGTGCACGATCCCGCCATGATCGTCTACCCGGGCGGGGTGTTCGCGCTCGCCAACGTGCTTTCCGCCACCGCAGCCACTTTCTCCAGCCAGGGCCTCCTGCGCCTCACGCGGGCGCTGGTGCGCCTTCAGTTGCGCTACAAGCGGGCGACCCGGATCCTGCCGCTGAAGCAGGCCTGCCACGAGGCACTGGGCGAGCCGGTGCCATATCTTGAGCAATGGCTTGACCACGAAGACCCGGGCGATGCCTACTGGCAGGATCTTCGCCTGGACCTGACCAATACTCGGTGGCGGGTGCCGACGGCGCTGCAAGGCGGATGGTACGACGCCGCGTTCGATCAAACCCTGGCTCAGTACGCCGCGCTCAAAGCGGCCGGGTGCGAGGTCAGCTTGCTGGTCGGTCCGTGGAGCCACTCCTCCGCGTTCGTCAAGGACGGGCTGAGGATGATCTCGCGCCAGGCCCTGGCCTGGATGAATGAGCAGCTGGCCGACGATGGTGACGCCAGCGACAAGCCTGAGGCGCCGGTGCGGGTCCATGTCGGCGGGTCGGCGCAGTGGCGTGATCTGGAGGCTTGGCCGCCGCACGACGGCAACCAGGTGTGGTACCTCAACGGCGGCGGCGCGCTCAGCCGCGACGCTCATGACCGCACCGGCTCCTCGTCGTTCCGGTACGACCCCGGCGACCCGACCCCCTCCGTCGGCGGTCAGCTGCTGTCGCCGGAGGCCGGGCCGCGGGACAACCGGGCGGTGGAAGCCCGGCCCGATGTACTGGTCTTCACCAGCGAGCCCTTGCGGGCCCCGCTGGACGTTCTCGGCCCGGTCCGCGCCGTGATTCACGTGCGGGCCAGCCCTGGCCACGCGCACATCTTCGTCCGGCTATGCGATGTCGACCCCCAATGGCGTTCATGGAACGTGACCGACGGCATTCTCCGGCTCACCCCCGGCGCTCTGGCGGAGGAAGCCGTCACGGTTCCGATGAGCTCCACCGCCCACCAGTTCGCACCCGGGCATCGGCTCCGGTTGCAGGTGAGCGGGGGCGCGCATCCGCGCTTCGCCCGCAACACCGGCACCGGGGAACCGCTGGCCACCGGCACGCGCCTGGTCCCGACGGACATCGAGGTCTACCACGACCAGGCCAGGCCGTCGGCGCTGCTGCTCCCGGCGACGGACGCGGCCGCCGACCGGTAGGCGCGGTGTCTTTCCAGGCGGAGTCCCTGGTTTCCCGGCCTTCACGGGGGCTCGCCACCGTGCTGGCGGCGAGGGCGACCGCGTCGCCCTCAGGGCAGATCTCCCCAGCCCAGCGAGCCGGCCGGCACGACACGCCCGGCGTTCAGGGCGAGCAAAGTGAGCAGAACCCGCAGCTGACGGCCGCCGACGTGGACCGGGTGCCCGGTCTCGTCCCGCACCTGAAGCGGGCTAGTAGCCCGATACGCAGCGCGTTCGGCATCTGCCGTCGCTGATCGCCCGTATTGTGGCCGGTACTCCCCCAGGACCATTTAACACGTCGCATCACCCTACGCTTCCTACCTGGACACGTTCTAATATCAACCGTCGGCAGGAGAGAGGCGAAGGTGACTTCAGCCCAGGACCGGACGCGCCGCCGACCGTGGCGCCGACCTCGCGCACGCGCCGTCGGCGCGCTGGCGCTAGCTGTCCTGACCCTGGCCGGCTGCGGCACCGCCGGGCATGGCGCGCCCGTCGCGCCGAGCCCGATGTCGGTCAACAGCGAGGCGTTCATCTCCAATATGCTCGCCGCGCGCTATACGTGCCACGGCGCGAAAATCAACCCTCCGCTCAACTGGTCGGGCGCGCCGCCGGGGACCAAGAGCCTCGCGCTCATTGTCGATGACTCCTCGGCGCCGATCACGCCGTTCATTTACTGGCTTGTTTTCAACATCAACCCTGGGGCTACCGACATCCAGGAAGGCTCGCTGCCAACAGGGGCGCGCCAAGCGCTGAACAGCGCTGGCACCGCGACCTACGACGCGCCGTGCCCTAGCGGTCATCGGCACTCGTATCGATTTACGATTTATGCGTTGCGCACCACGCTAACCCTGGCCAAAGGCGCGCCGTTGCAGGCTGCGTGGACCGCGATCGCGGCGGCCACAATCGGGCGCGGGCGAATAGTGGTAACCGGAAACCCGTGATCGCCCCGATACAGTTCGTAATCAGCAGTAATCAGAACTTTTTCAATCCTGTGACACGCTCCTCGCTGGTGAGTAACAATCGAAGCTCAAGCGGGTCCACGGCGCTCGCGACAAGAGGGTGGGCTCGCGTCATCGGCCGCGTGCGCCCAGCTAGCGCCTCCCACTAGGCCCGGGCATTCTGGATGGAGACCATGTTTCTGTTCGCAGGACTGGCCATCGCCGGGGTTGTCGGCCTCGCGGCAGCCTTCTATTTCAGCATCCGCTCAGGCAGCGGCGGTACTAAGCGCCTGCGGTCCGCCAGAGCGGGCCGCGCCGGGACCGAGAGCCCAGGAAGCAGAAGCGGCGGCACCGCCAGACCCGATAATGCCCGCCGGGCCGCGAATGGCAGCAGACCAGCGAATACCGGCCCGGCCGCCAATGCCCCATCCCGGAATTACCGGGGCGAAGCCAGCACCGGGCCAGATCCTGTTCTGGATTTCGCCGACCCGGCGCTCGTAGGCGGCCGGCGAGGTGGCCCCGGCGCGTCGGCTGGCGACTCTCACGCCAGCGACCCGAGGCTGGTCGCGGCCGTGCCGGACGAGTCCCGGCCGGTGGGCTGGTCGGCGGAAGGACCTCCCCGTGAGGCCCACGAAGTCGAGGACGCAGGCACGACAGCCAGGCCGCGCCGGCGCGTGGGCTTCCGCAAGGGAGCCGACGTCGATGAGGAACTGTGGCCAGCGGAGTCGTTCGGCGGCGTCAGCGACGAGCAATTCTGGGATGACATGGCGTCGGACAAGCCGCTCGCCACGACCGCGCGCACCGCCCACCAGGATCCCAGGACCAGGAACCGGCCGTTCGATACGGTCCCGCCGCCCACGGCCACAAAACTCACAGCCACAAAGCTCACGGCCACAAAGCCCACGGCCACTCAGCCCGTCCAGCGCATGACGCCGCAAGTCCCGGGCGTAACCCAGCCCGTCCGCCTAGCCGCAGGCACTAGCTCTCTGTTGAGCGCTCCCAGTCAGCCCATGAGCGCCCCCAGTCAGCCCGTGAGCGCCCCCAGTCAGCCCATGAGCCCGGCGCCGCCCGCCGAGACACGCGGGCGGCGCCGGGCGCGCCGTAGCGACGATGAGGATCCGCTGACGAGCGCAGCCTTCTCGCTGCGCTCGAGCGGGCCGGTCGACGGCCGGTCGTCACGCAGGTCACCGGACATGCCCAGGGAACAGTACGACGCCGCCGTCACGCAGGAGACGCAGACATTCAGCGCCGCGGAAACCGAAGCGGCCAGCAGCGGGTATCCCGGCGGCGTGCCCCCATTCCGCCAGTCCGAGCGGCGGCAGACCGGCACCCGGAGCCACGCGCGGCATGGCGGCACCGGCGAAGCGGGCAGGACCGCGCGACAGGCGTACCCACAGGACGGCTATCAGGGCACCGGAAGCAATCCGGCCAGCAGCTATCAGGGCAGCGGCAGCTATCAGACCGGCGGATACCCAACGGGCGGATACCCAACCGGGGGATACCCGGACGGAGGCTATCAGGGTAACGGCCACCAGACCGGCGCTCACCAGGCCGGCGCTCACCAGGCCGGCGCTCACCAGGCCGGCGCCAACGCCTACGGGAGCAATGGGCACCGTGCCCCGTATGACCCGCGGGAAGACTACCGGCGGTTAACTCACCTAGGTTGACCAAGCACCCGCGCTGGCGAAGCAAACTGGGGTCATGCCCGAGGGAGACGTCGTCTGGTATACCGCCCGCCGCCTGCACGAGGCGCTGGCGGGGCGGACGCTCACCCGCAGCGACTTCCGTGTTCCGGGGCTAGCTACCGCCGACCTGACCAGCGAAGTCGTGACCGAGACCGTCTCCCGTGGCAAGCATCTGTTCACCAGGACCGGGAATGGCCTCACCGTCCACACCCACCTGCGGATGGACGGGAGCTGGCGGATCCGGCCCGCCGCCGAGCGGACCAGGGACAGCCACCGGATCAGGCTGCTGCTCGCCAACGAGGACTGGCAGGCGATCGGGTACCAGCTCGGCGTGGTCGAATTGATCCACACCAGCGAGGAGACGAAGGTCACCGGCCACCTCGGTCCCGACCTGCTCGGGCCGGACTGGGACCGCGACGAGGCGGTGCGGCGGCTGAGTGCCGAACCGGATCGTCCCATCGGAGAGGCGCTGCTCGACCAGCGAAACCTGGCCGGCATCGGCAACGTGTACAAGGCCGAGGTGCTGTTCCTGCGCGGCCTCAGCCCGTGGCAGCCTGCGGGCGACGTGACCGACCTCGGCGCGCTGGCCGACCTGGCTAAGAGGCTGCTCGAGGCGAACAAGGAACGCTTCGGCCACATCACCACCGGTAGCATGCGCCGGGGCGAGGAGCATTGGGTTTACGGTCGCCGGGGCCGTCCGTGCCGCCGCTGCGGCACGCCGATCCGTTCGGCTGGCCAGCAGGACCGGATCACCTTCTGGTGCCCGTCCTGCCAGCCCGGCTGAATCAGTCTCACGCGCCCCTTTGACCTCACCGGCAAATTAAATCGCCTACCGGATAACGGCCCGGATAGAAGGCAGCCGGATAGAAGGCAGGCAGCACCGACGAACGGTAAGGACGCGCCTCAGCGACGGACGTGCCGTCCGGTCAGCCGCCCATGCTGCTCGTGGACGCGGACGGGGACATGCTGCTCATGGACGAGGGGGTGCTCTTGGCGGAGGGAGACGAGCCCGGCATCGGCATGTTCATCATGGGGGAGCCGCCCAGGGGAATGTTGTGGTGGATCGCCACCCACCAGTTCCAGACGTTCTCATGCGGTGCGCCGGCCACGATACCCAGGACGTGGCCGTCGTCCTGGGTCCAGACCATGTACTCAACGCCCTGGGTGAAGTTGCAGAACACCCGGCCCGCGGCCTGGTCGTCGGTCACCTTACCCGCGCTCATGTCGGCGACCGTGTAGGTCCTCATGTGCTGGAACTGGTGGTTCCAGCCGACCTCGCCCACCGTCTGCTCGAGCTCGCAGTCGTTGTAGTTCTGCTTGAACTGGCTGGAGGAGCTGTGCGACACGACCTCGGCCATGTACGCGCTGTACAGGGCCGTCAGGTTGGGGTAGGTATGGAATTCGACCTCGTCGATGCCGGGCGCTGGGGCGAGGCAGGTCACCATGTTCGCGCCCTGCTGCTTGCAGGTCGAAGGCGGCAGCAAGCCCTTCGCGTCGGAATTCTGGTTGGTCAGCGTGAGCGCGCTCATCAGCGCGCTCAGCGCGGCCTTCTTCGGCTTCGGCTTGGCGGACATGGATGGCATGGCCGCGTTGCCATGGTGTGAGCTCGAGCCGCTCAGCCCGGCCCAGATGCCCACCCCCGCCACGGCCAGGATCAGCACGGCCAGCAGCGCCAGCCAGCGCGGCTGGCGGTACCAGCGCGGCCCCCGCGGCCGGTCCGGCGGCGGCTGGGC
>JBAUAY010001375.1:0-1536 GCA_049676235.1 Streptosporangiaceae bacterium | reverse complement strand
CCAGGCGATCACGCGAGCCCGTGAGCTAGGGCTCCTGGAGGGCTGACGGCCGAGCTGGGCCGTCGCGCTGCCAGGCGCAGGCACGCCCGGACGGGCTGAGTTCATGTACGTCGACGGGGAGCATCTTCAGACGGCGTTTGACCGGGGACCAGGTTTCGGCCGGAGATGAGCTTGGCGCTCATCTTGATCGTCTTGACCGCGCCGGTGGCACCCGCCTGCAACGTTAGCCCGACAGCGAAGACAATGATGCCAAGAATAAACAGCGTGCTCGACCCTAGCATCAGCAGCCCGACGCGGCCCAGGACGTAAGGAGGAGTGCAGACCACCGCTCCGATAGCCCCACCCACCGCGCTGGCAGCCAGCTTGTCGCGCCTTGAATGGGTGGTCTTCATGCCGATGAGCCGGGCCGGCACGGCGACATAGCAGAGCATCATCACGCCGATGACGGCGCTCAGGGTGAGCCCGAACCAGAACACCCCCCAGCGGGCCACGACCACCGTGGACAGGCCTAGCAGGATGCCAACCACCGCGCCCGATCCCAGGACGACAGCCAGGTGAGACCGGGCCTGGGCGAACGCCGGCCGGATCGTCGGTCGGCCCGGTTGCACAATCGCAAACGCGAACACGGCGTTCAGGTGGAAACTCGCCGCGGTGACCACGGCAATGACTAGCACGAGCGGGATCACGACCGTCGGCCCGGTCAGCGTATGGAACGACTTGCCGTGCAGCACATGAGCCTTCAAGTCGTACATGGCGGCCCAGATCCACATCGCGGGCAGCACCTGGACCAGGGTGAGCCGCCAGTTGGTGAACAGCAGCTTCACTCCCTCGAAGAGCATCGCGAAGGCGCCGACGGCGAGGGCGAGGGGAGCAAGCCACCGCCGGGAGCGGCTCAGCCGCAGCACCATGTCATCCACCATCGCCTGGTCACTGTCCCTGACGGCTCGGATAAACCGCTCGACCTGCGCCCGCGTAATGCGCCGCCGCGCGGGCTCCCCGTTGTCGGTCCCGGCGCCGGGCAAAACGTGCTGGCTGGAAGCACCATCGACGGAAGGCGACTCCGTCGGGCGCTCGGGTGCATTCCCTTCGATCGCCACTACACCTTTCACGGGCAGTCGTGCGCTGGGCAGACCGGGATCCGGTGGAACGAGACGCCTTTGGGGCGCCGACCTAGGCTATCGGTCCGTTATGAGCGTAACCCCGGCCAAATGGGGGCAGGATCACCCAGTCAGGCTAGGGAAGCACCTCGTCGGCGCTGCTGGGCTCCTTGCGTTGCTGATGGTTGAGCGTGTGGCGGAGGACGGAGGCGTGGCGGTAGACCTCTTTCCTAGCCCGCATGATATTGCCGAGGGGGGAGTGTTCCGCCGTTACCCGCCACGGCGTGAATGACAGCGCGTCCATCTTCTCAAGGTTGTCGTCGCCCGAAATGTCCTGCTGCGGGATACGGACCTTGGCCACCGTGACGAACGGGGACAACTGCTCAGGCCACTCGACGGTAACGTCCTCGACTGGCATTCGGTCAATATCAGCGCACAG
>JBAUAY010001374.1:0-5706 GCA_049676235.1 Streptosporangiaceae bacterium | reverse complement strand
GTGGCCGGCCGCGCGGCGGCGGGCCGGCGGCTCGTGCCGCGCCGCGGCCGGCAAGCGGAGCAGGAATTCGGCGTACGTATCCGGCGCCCGGTTGGATTCGGCTATGCCGTAGGAAGACCTGAGCGATGAGGCGACCCTGGCCGAGCGGCGCATCTCGCTGGCCGCATGACATATCCGGCGGGCCAAGCTGGAAACCCAGGACGCCCGCTGGCTGGGGGCTGACGAAGAACTGTAAGCGTCCATGCATCTATGATGCCTCGTCCCCGGCGGTGCCCGGCCACTGGCAGTAAAGCCATCCTTGAGCGACATCCTGCCAATGCCTGGTGCATACTTCAGTCATGACGGTTGGGAACCCGATATGCGCCGGCCGGCCGAGCGACCATGCTGCGTAACGTCGCTGTCGTGGTGGTCAACGGCTTCCTCCCGTTCGAGTTCGGCACCATCTGCGAGGTCTTCGGCATCGACCGGGCCGACGACGGGCTGCCGTCCTACGATTTCGCCGTGGTCGCCGGGGAGCCGGGCCCGCTGCGCGCACACAACGACTTCACCATCCAGCCCTCCTGCGGCCTGGAGCGGCTGGAGGAAGCGGACCTGATCGCCCTGCCCGCGGTCGGCGACGACCGGTTGTGCATCCATGCCGACCCAAAGAGCCCGAAGACCCCAAAGATCCCAGAGATCCCGAAGACTCCGAATAGCCGGATCCCGCGGCCCAGGCCGGCCACCTGGCCGGATGCGCCCCGGGAGTTTCCCGAAGACCTGCTGCAGGCGCTGCGGCGGGCGGTGGATCGCGGTGCGCGGGTGCTCAGCGTGTGCAGCGGGGCCTTCATCCTGGGCGAGGCCGGCCTGCTGGACGGTCGCCGCTGCACCACGCACTGGCGGAACGCGGAAGAACTGGCCCGCCGCTATCCCGCGGCCAAGGTCGATCCTGATGTCCTCTACGTCGACGATGACCCGGTGATCACCAGCGCGGGTACCGCGGCCGGCATCGACGCGTGCCTCTACCTGGTCAGGAAGGAACAGGGCTCGCGGGTGGCCAACGGCATCGCCCGCCGGATGGTAGTGCCGCCGCACCGTGACGGCGGGCAGGCCCAGTACGTCGACCAGCCGGTCGCTCCCTCCTGCGATGGCACGCTCCGGGACTTGCTTCAGTGGCTGCGCGCGCACCTGGACCAGCCGCTCACCGTCCGGCAACTGGCCGCCCGCGCGAACATGTCCGAGCGGACCTTTGCCCGCCGTTTCGTGCAGGACACCGGCACCACGCCGCAGCGGTGGCTCATCGGGCAGCGCATTCTGCTGGTCCAGCAGCTGCTCGAGGAGAGCGACGAGACGGTCGACGCGATCGCCGACCGGACCGGATTCGGCAACGCGACCGCCCTGCGCCACCACTTCCGCGCCTGGCGCGGCACCACCCCCAACGCCTACCGGCGCCTGTTCCGGGGGGATCCCAACACTCACCAACTCAAGTAATATCGGGTCATGAGGTTCCTGCTTCGGGTGGTCGTCTCCGCGGCCGCCCTGGCCGTCGCGACCGCGGCGGTGCCCGGGATTGAACTGCTTGCCGGGAGCGGCTGGTCGAAGCTCGGTACGCTGCTCGTGGTGGCGCTGATCTTCGGCGTCATCAACGCCACGCTCAAGCCGTTGATCAAGATCGTCGGCTGTGCGTTCTACGTGCTCACGTTCGGCTTGGCGGCGCTCGTCGTCAATGGGCTGTTGCTCTGGCTGACCAGTGTTATCGCGGGCGCCCTGGCGCTGCCGTTCCACGTGACCGGGTTCTGGCCGGCCTTCTGGGGCGCGATCATCGTGGGGCTGGTGAGCTGGCTGCTGCACCTGCTGATCGGGGACAACCGACCGCAGGATAACGAGCCTCCGCCGGTTCGCGTTGTCAGAGTCCGCTAGCCCCTAGACTGGCGGCTTAGACTTCTCAGCGATCCATGCTGAGTTACCATCCACAATCCCGGAGTGACGCGGACGTGAAGACTGACGTCGAAGAGCTGAGCCCGACCCGAGTCCGGCTGAGCGTCGAGGTGCCGTTCGATGAGCTGAAGCCCAGCCTCGACAAGGCCTACCGCGAGGTCGGCCGCCAGGTCCGTATCCCCGGCTTCCGGCCGGGCCGCGTACCGCCGCCCGTGATCGACAGCCGGGTCGGCCGGGATGTCGTGCTCAACCAGGCGGTCAGCGACGCGATACCCGATCTCTACGCGAAGGCGGTCGCCGACGGCGACATCTATGCGCTCGGTCAGCCCGAGGTGGAGATCACTAGCCTGGACGACGGCAAGGAGCTGACCTTCACCGTCGAGGTCGACATCCGGCCCAAGTTCGAGCTGCCTGACCTGTCTCAGCTGGCCGTCACGGTCGAGGACACGCTGGTTACCCCGGACGAGGTCGCTGAGCGGCTGGCCATGCTGCAGGACCGGTTCGCCTCGCTGAAGGGCGTGCAACGTCCCGTCGAGGAGAACGACCACGTCTCCATCGACCTGTCGGCTTCGGTGGACGGCAAGCCGGTCGAGGATGCCCAGGCCAGCGGCCTGTCATACCCGGTCGGCAGCGAGTCCCTGCTGGACGGCCTGGACCAGGCGCTGATCGGCATGTCGGCGGGGGAGTCCGCCACCTTCCAGTCTGAGCTGGCCGGCGGTGAGTTCGCGGGCCGCGAGGCCGAAGTGACGGTGACCGTGCACAGCGTGAAGGCCAAGGAAGTCCCGGGCCTCGACGACGATTTTGCCCAGATGGCCAGCGAGTTCGACACGCTCGGCGAGCTGCGCGCCGACACCCGGACTCAGCTGGAGCGGGACAAGGCCATGCGTCAGGTGATCCAGGCGCGTGACCTCGCCCTGGACGCCCTGCTGGACAAGGTGGACATTCCGCTGCCGGAGAGCGTGCTCACCGACGAGGCCAAGCACAACCGGGATTCGATCCTCAACCAGCTCAGCCGGGCCGGCGCCACCCTGGACGGCTACCTGGAGATGACGAACCAGACCGAGGAGCAGTTCGAGGCGGACATCGACCAGCGGTCGCGTCGCTCGGTCAAGGTCAGCCTGGTCCTCGACCAGCTGGCCCGGACCGAGGAGCTAGGCGTCGACCAGGCCGAGCTTTCGGCGTACGTGACCCGGCAGGCCGAGCAGATGGGCATGGCGCCCGACCGGCTGGCCCAGCAGCTCGCCGACAGCGGCCAGCTCAGCTTCGCGGCCGCCGAGGTGCTGCGCGGCAAGGCCATGAACCTGATCGCCGAGCGGGTCAAGGTGACCGACACGGCCGGGCACGAGGTCGACATCAAGACTGCCCTCAACGCGCCCCTGCTGCCCACTGAGGCCGCCGAGGACGACGCCGACGACGCCGAAGCCCCCGACGACGCCGAAGCCCCCGGCGACGCCGAAGTCCTGGCCGTGACGGAGACCGACGCCGCAGCCGCCGGCCCGGCCGAGGAAACCACCGAGGCCTGACCGCCGTAGTCCAGCGTGCCCCGGCTCTTTTGCGCGCCCCGTCGTGCGCCGTGGGGCCACGACGCGCTGCAGGCCGCCCTCGGACGCCATGGCGAGCCTTCGTGATCGCGAAGAATTTTCTACCATTTTGCGACAAAAGTCTCCGCGATGATCGGCGATGCGGGCCGCCACCGGGTGCGCCAGTAGCGAACAGCGGTCCCTGCGGGACGATCGGGCTCCGCGGCGGCGTTATGGTCCTGTCAATGACACCAGACGTGACTGGAGCAGGTGAATAAGAGTGACTCAGCCCCTGTGGACCCCGACGCCGCCCTCGATCGTGGCCGCCGCGGAGCCCCCCGTCCTGCCGATCGGGGACCAGCTGTTCCAGCGGCTACTGCGGCACCGCATCATCTTCCTCGGTCAGCAGGTTGACGACGAGATGGCCAACCGCATCTGCGCCGAGCTTGTGCTGCTCGCCTCCGAAGACGACAAACGCGACATCAGCATCTACATCAACTCCCCGGGCGGCTCGGTCTACGCGGGGATGGCCATTTACGACGTCATGCAGTACGTGCCCAACGACATCGCCACCTACGCGATGGGAATGGCCGCCTCGATGGGACAGTTCCTGCTAACGGCGGGCGCACCGGGCAAGCGGTTCGCCCTCCCGCACGCCCAGATCCTGATGCACCAGCCGTCGGGAGGCATCGGCGGTACCGCCTCCGACATCAGGATCCAGGCCGAGCAGATGCTGTACATCAAGCGGACGCTGTTCGAGCGCACCGCTTTCCACACCGGGCGGCCGATCGAGCAGATCGAGAGGGACGCAGACCGTGACCGCTGGTTCACCGCGGAGGAGGCCAAGGAATATGGCTTCGTCGACCGGGTGATCCGCAGCGCCGTCGAGGTGCCTACCGAGGGTGTCCTGTCATGATCAACGCAAAGGAGCCGAACGTGAGCGAGCCCAGCTTGCGAAGCCCTCAGTCAGCGCTGCTGACCCCGCAGTCCAGGTACGTGCTGCCGTCTTTCGTCGAGCGCACCTCGTACGGGATCAAGGAGATGAACCCGTACAACAAGCTCTTCGAGGAGCGGATCATCTTCCTCGGCGTCCAGATCGACGACGCCTCGGCGAATGACGTCATGGCCCAGCTGCTGACGCTGGAGGCCATTGACCCCGATCGCGACATCACCATCTACATCAACTCGCCCGGCGGGTCGATGACGTCGATGATGGCGATCTACGACACCATGCAGTTCATCCAGCCCGACATCCAGATCTGCTGCATCGGGCAGGCTGCCTCGGCGGCCGCCGTGATACTCGCCGCAGGGACCAAGGGCAAGCGGATGGCGTTGCCGAACGCCAGGATCCTCATCCACCAGCCGGCCACCGAGGGCGGCTACGGCCAGTCCAGTGACATGGAAATCCAGGCGCGGGAGATCCTGCGGATGCGCTCGTCCATGGAGGTCATCCTGTCCAGGCACACCGGCCAGGACGAGGAGAAGGTCCGCCGCGACATCGAGCGGGACAAGTTCCTCACCGCCGAAGAGGCCAAGGAGTACGGCATCATCGACGACGTCCTCACCATGCTCAAGAGGGGCAGCGAGCGCGTTGCCGAGGTAGTGTCATCCTTACCGGGAGAATTCAGCTCTTCCCTCCCGGGCCGCCAACGGGTTTGATGGTGTCCATCGGGGCCCGGTAGGCGGTACCGTCGTAATGCAAGTGCTTGACGGCCTCGCGGGACATGTCCGCTGGAGGCGGCCGCTTCGGCCGTCGCGGCGGCGCCAGGTAAAGGAGTATCTGGGTGGCACGCATCGGTGACGGTGGGGACCTGCTGAAGTGCTCGTTCTGCGGTAAGAGTCAAAAGCAGGTCAAGAAGCTCATCGCCGGACCGGGCGTGTACATATGCGACGAGTGCATTGACCTCTGCAACGAGATCATCGAGGAAGAGCTCGCCGAGCCCACCGAGTTCAAGTGGGATAGCCTGCCCAAGCCCCGGGAGATCTACGAGTTCCTCGACGCGTACGTGATCGGCCAGGACAAGGCCAAGAAGGCCCTGTCCGTGGCCGTGTACAACCACTACAAGCGCGTCCAGTCCGGCGAAGACCGGCCGGGCGACGAGGGCGTCGAGCTCGCCAAGTCGAACATCCTGCTGCTCGGCCCGACCGGCTCGGGCAAGACGCTGCTCGCCCAGACGCTGGCCCGGCTGCTCAACGTGCCGTTCGCCATCGCCGACGCGACCGCGCTGACCGAGGCCGGCTACGTCGGCGAGGACGTCGAGAACATCCTGCT
>JBAUAY010001373.1:0-11642 GCA_049676235.1 Streptosporangiaceae bacterium | reverse complement strand
CGAGCGAGATGTCGAGGAACACCGGGCCGCGGTGCGGGCTCATCGCCAGCCGGAAGGCCTCATCCACCGACCCGGCCAGCTGCGTGGTGTCGTGCTCGGTCCAGGCGCGCTTGGTGACCGGAGCGAGCAGCGGCGGATGGTCCATCTCCTGCAGACTGCCCGCGCCCCAACGGTCGTCGGGCGCGCGCCCGGCCAGCACCACCACCGGCGCGCCGGTGAACCACGCGGTCGTCACCGCGCTGACCGAGTTGGTCACGCCCGGGCCGGCGGTGACCGCGGCCAGTCCCGGCGTCCGGGTCAGCCGCGCGGTCGCCTCCGCGGCGAAGACGGCGGTCTGCTCGTGCCGCACGTCCACCAGCCGCAGCGGCGGGTCGGGCTTGACCGCCGCGTCGTAGAGCGGGAACACGTGCCCGCCGGACAGGGTGAACAGGACCGATACGCCATGCTGCCGGGCCGCCGCCACCGCGTGCGCGCCGCCGTGACCAGATAGACGTTCCACGGAAGCGACGTTACCAGCCAGTAGGCCGCCAGTCCCTCCCAGTTACCGGCGGAGCCTGGTCACGAACTTGTACCGGTCGCCCCGGTACCACGATTGCGCCCATTCCACCGGCTCGCCGGTGGAGTCGTAGGCGTGCCTGGACAGCAGCAGCAGGGGCAGGCCGGCGTCGACCTCGAGCAGCTGAGCGTCATGCGGGTCGGCCAGCACCGTCTCGATCGTCTCCTCCGCCTCGGCCAGCTGAATGCCGTATACCGAGCCCAGCGTTTCGTACAGCGACCTGTGCCGCTCCAGCTGCTTGCGTAGGCCGGGGAAGCGCCGGGCGGGCAGGTGCGAGGTGTCGATCGACATCGGCTCGCCGTCGGCGAGCCGTAGCCGGTGGATGCGCAGCGCGCGGCCGCCCGGGCGGATGCCGAGCAGCTCCGCGAGCGGCTCATCGGTGGCGACGTAGCCGATGTCGAGGATCTTGGTCTGCGGGTGCAGGCCGTGCGCGCGCATGCCTTCGGTGTAGCTGGCCAGCTCAAGCAGCTGGGCCACCTTGGGCTTGGCCACGAAGGTGCCCTTGCCCTGCATGCGCAGCAGCCGGCCCTCGATGACCAGCTCGGCGAGCGCCTGCCTGACCGTAGTCCGCGAGGTTCCGTACGAGCGCGCGAGTTCTCGCTCCGGCGGTACGGGGCTGCCGGCGTCCAGGGCGGCGGTGAGCTCGAGCAGCTGGCGCTTTACCTGGTAGTACTTGGGCAGCCTCGGCCCCGCGCCCGCGCCGGGTACCGCGGGCGTGTCGTCGGCCGGAAGCAGAGAAGCGGTCATCCGGAATCATTGCCTTAAGAAAGGGTTAACGTCAACTCTCACTATGGTGGCGCACCGCGGCCAGCGCGCGGGCTCCAGCCACGAAGTCGCCGTCGGTCAAGCTGGACCGCCGGAGGAGCTCCCTCGGAGTGATCGATCACACAGCCGGGAATGATCTCAGCCCTGGATGCGATGATGATGCTGTGCCCACACTGAATGACCTGGCCAGGAGCCACACCAGCCTCGGTGAGGCCGACGTCGAGTGGCTGCACTCGCTGGTGTCGGACTGGCAGCTCCTGGCCGACCTGTCCTTCGCCGACCTGATTTTGTGGGCGCCGGCCAAGGACGGCACCGGCTGGCTGGCGATCGCCCAGATGCGCCCGACCACCGGGCCCACCTCGCTCCAGGACGACGTGGTCGGCACCTTCGCCGGGCCGGAGGACCAGCGCCTGCTCGACGTGGCCAGAGACGAGCGGCGCATCTGGCGGGAGAGCGACCCGGACTGGACGAACGGCATCCCGGTGCGTACCGAGGGTATTCCTGTGACCCGGGCGAACCGGGTGATCGCCGTCATCGAACGGTGCACCAACCTGAACTCGGCCCGCACCCCGAGCCGGCTCGAGCTCACTTACCTGCAGGGCGCCGATGACCTGGCCAGGATGGTGGCCGAGGGGACGTTCCCGTTTCCCGGCGCCGACGCGATGCTGATCCGGTCGCCGCGGGTCGGCGACGGGCTGGTCCGGCTGGGCAAGTCAGGGCGGGTCATCTACGCCAGCCCGAACGCGCAGTCTGCCTACCGCCGCCTCGGCCTGCCCGCCGACCTGATCGGATCCGAACTCGGCGTGGTCACGGCCGGGCTGTGCGCGTCCGATGAGCCGCTTGACGAGTCGCTGATGGTGGTGGCCGCGGGCCGCGCGCCGCGCGAGGCCGAGGTGGACGGAAACGGCTCGGTGGTCCAGCTCCGCTCGATTCCGCTGATCGTGGGCGGCAGCAGGACCGGTGCCTTGGTACTGGTGCGGGACGTCACCGAACTGCGCCGCCGCGAGCGTGAGCTGATGACCAAGGACGCCACGATCAGGGAGATTCATCACCGGGTTAAGAACAACCTGCAGACGGTGGCCGCCCTGCTCCGGCTGCAGGCCAGGCGGCTTCGCGCGCCCGAGGCGCGCGCCGCGCTTGACGAGGCGGTCCGCCGGGTCGGGTCGATCGCGGTGGTGCACGAGACGCTATCCCACGCGCCGGAGGAGGTCGTCGATTTCGATGACATCGCCGACCGGGTGGCCATGATGGCAGGCGAGGTGTCGGCCACCGAGGTCCGGGTGAGCCCGAAGATAACCGGATCGTTCGGCCAGTTGTCGGCGGCGATGGCGACCCCGCTGGCCATGGTCTTGACCGAGTTGCTGCAGAACGCGCTGCAGCACGGCTTCTCCCACCCCCAGGCCGCCAGGGACATGGACCACAACCTGCTCGAGGTCGTCGTTGTGCGTGAGCCGGAACGGCTGACGGTGACCGTGGCCGACAGCGGCGTGGGCCTGCCTGAGGGGTTCGACCTGGAATTGACCACCAGCCTCGGCCTGCAGATCGTCCGCACGCTGGTGGTAGGGGAACTCGGCGGACGACTGCGGATCACGCCCAGGCCGGGCGGTGGCACCGAAGCGGTGGTGGATCTTCCGGTTGGCCACGAGCCTTCGGATCCAGACCGGTGAACGGTCAATTAATACTGGTTAAAACCCAGTCGGTCATACGTGCGCGCGGGCCCGCAGCCTGATCGTCCGGCGCTTGAGCGCCCGCCGCTCGTCCTCGCTCATCCCGCCCCAGACGCCGGCGTCCTGGCCGGAGTCGATCGCCCAGCGCAGGCACTCGTCCATCACCGAGCAGCGGCGGCACACCTGTTTCGCTTCGTCGATCTGGAGCAGTGCCGGACCGCTGTTCCCGATGGGGAAGAACAGTTCCGGGTCCACCTCACGGCAGGCGGCTTCGTGGCGCCAGTCCATGATTGTCCACTCCTTCTCGGCGGCCGGCCGCCAGCGAAGGCGTCCGGTATGCGCGTCTATCTGTAGCTTGTGAAGGATTTCACGAGCGTTGCCGTCTTTTACCGCCGTCCCAAGTTTCCCGGGACCACTGTCGATGCCGAGTAGTAACTCGACCAGGCCCACAGGCGACCCGGACGTGCCCCCGAAGGCGACTCAGGAGTCATCTGAGCTGATGACGCGTGCGAAACGCCCCCGCACCAGGCATCACGACAAGCCTCTCAACGTCGGTTGACAAGCGCAAGAGGCCACGGCGACCCTTCAGCCGAATTTAATGTCAGATCGATCACATTTGCTCGCGCCGCGTCAGTTGGCCTCTGCGCATTACGCCACGACACGAAGCGCGTCCGGCACGAACTGGAATTTAATCGCCTCGGTTTCACCGAGATATTCGCCGTCGACCTGAAGCGCGATCGGGCGGACCGAGCGCACCGTGAGCGATTCCGAGCCGAGCACGGACATCAGGGCCCGCCCGCGCGGCGGCCGGCTCCTGACGTACAGCATCTGGCCGACCGTGCCCAAGATCGTGGTCAGCCGGATCTGGCGCAGCGCCAGCAGGTCGAGACCCGAGTTGAAATCGGGATGAGGAACGGGCAGCAGCGGGCGGTCGCGGAAATAGGTCCACGGCGAGCGGTTCGTGATGATAGTCAGGAACAGGTCACTAATCGGCGGCTGGCCGTTGCGTTCCAGCGTCAGGGCTGGCCGGTGCCGGTCGGTGCGGTAATACTGGCGCATCATTGTCCGCAGGAAAAGCGGCGTGCTCTCCCGGCGCCCCTCGGCGCGCAGCCGCTCCACTTCCCGGACCGTCTCGGCGTCCATGCCCAGGCCCGCGCTGAAGGTGAAGTACCGGTCCCCGGCCAGTCCGAGCCCGATCGTTCGGTGACGGCCCGCCGCGATGACCTCCTGCACCCGGTGTATCGCCGCGGCGGCATCGACCGGTAGCCCGAGGGCCCGCGCGAGCACGTTGGCGCCTCCGGCGGGGATGACCGCGATCTGCGGCGGTCCGCCGTCGGCCCCGTCCCCGCCAGGACTAGCGTCGTCCCGGTTCATGACGCCGTTGACGACCTCGTTGATCGAGCCGTCGCCGCCGAGCACGATAATCAGTTCCCCGCGCGCCGCCGCAGCCAGCTCACGCGCGTGACCGCGGTACTTGGTCCGTTCGACGTCCAAGTCCACCAGCCCGGACAGCGAGCGGACCGCCAGGTCAATGACGGTCTCCGTCATCGAGGTCGCATGCCGGTTGACGATCAGTAGGCCCTGCACGCGCCTAGGCTAACGGCCGCCTAAGCTGGAAACCTGCGCGACCCCCGGATCACGGATTGGTGTGAGGACATGGCGACGCGACCGACCGAGGCGGCCGGGACCAAGAGCGCCCGGGATCCCGTCACCTCACCCGCGCCCCCGCCGCCGCGTGCGCTCCGCCTGGCTGCGGCCGCACAGGCCGCTGAGGCCGTCGGCATGTGCGTGGCGGCCGCCTTCGCCGCGGTCTCGACCGCGGACGGACAGTCCTACCAGCTGGCCAGCGGCGTCGCCCTAACGCTGATCGCCGTCGGCACGGCCGCCGTGTTCGCGGCTTTCGCCGCGGGCCTGGCCAAGGCGAGGCCGTGGACCCGGACCCCGGTGGTCATGACTCAGCTGTTCGTCGGCGGTGCGGGTATCTACCTGTTGATCGGACACCGGCTCGACTGGGGCGTGCCCACGCTGCTGCTCGCGGCCTGCTGCCTGGCCGGCCTGTTCACTCCGGCTAGCTTGCGCGCCCTGAACCGCCCCGCCGCTTAGCCACCCCGCTAGCCCGGCATCAGTCTTCTGTGGTCAGGCCTTCCCTGAGCTGGGTGAGGGTGCGGGCGAGCAGCCGGGATACGTGCATCTGGGAGATGCCGAGCTCGGCGGCGATCTGAGACTGGGTCATGTTGCCGAAGAACCGCAGCAGCAGGATCTTCTTCTCGCGGGGCGGCAGGTGCTCCAGCAGCGGCTTGAGCGATTCGCGGTACTCCACGCCCTCCAGCGCTTCGTCGACCATGCCCAGAGAGTCGGCGACGGCCGGCGCGTCCTCGTCGCCGGAGTCCGGGGCGTCCAGTGAGACGGTGGAGTAGGCGTTAGCCGACTCCAGGCCCTCCAGCACCTCTTCCTCGCTCATCTGCAAGTGCGCGGCGAGCTCGCTGACGGTCGGCGCGCGGCCCTCGCGCTGGGCTAGGTCGCCGATGGCCTTGGTCAGTGAGAGCTTGAGCTCCTGCAGGCGGCGCGGGACGCGGACCGCCCAGCCCTTGTCCCGGAAGTGCCGCTTGATCTCGCCCACGATGGTGGGCGTGGCGTAGGTGGAGAACTCCACGCCGCGCTCGAGGTCGAACCGGTCGATGGACTTGATCAGCCCGATGGTGGCGACCTGAGTGAGGTCATCGAGCCACTCGCCGCGGTTGCGGAACCGGCGCGCGAGGTACTCCACCAGCGGCAGGTGCAGCTCGACCAGGTAGCCCCTGATCCGCGCCCGCTCCGGATCATCGGCCGGCAGCTCCGCCAGCCGCTCGAACAGCTCCCTGGCCCGCGCCCGGTCCGGCGAACCGTGCTCGATTCGCACGGTCTCCGCGGTCGTCTGGGCCACCTCGAAATCCTCGGTCACCTGGACCTCGAACTCGCTGCTCACCCGGACCTCGACCCGCTGATCCCAGATGACCCGGAATTCCCGGAGGAGCCGGACGTCCCAGAAACCCCGGGCCTTGGGGCTTCCCGGCGCTTGCGGAGCACGATGGAAACCTGGTCATCGGGCCCGAGCCGGGAATCGACCGTGCCGGCCAGGGCGGAGAGCACGGTCCAGGCGAAGGTGTCCCTGGCGGGTATCTGCGGCTCGGCTGCGGTCACCGACACGGTGATCGTCATCTCCTCCGCGCCGAGGTCGAAGGCGCATTCCAGGTTCGTCCCCGGTATCGCCTGGGAGAGCAGCATCGCGCAGGCCTCGTCCACGGCGATGCGCAGGTCCTCGATCTCGTCCAGCGTGAAGTCAAGCCTGGCCGCCAGGCCCGCCGTTGCCGTCCGCAGCACGGACAGGTAGGCGCCCTCGGCGGGCATGCAGACCGCCACGTGGTCTTGCGTCGTCTCGCGATCCGCCTGCTCGGTGCCAGAATCCTGGGCGCCAGAATCCTGGGCGCCAGGATCCAGGGGGCCAGGATCCAGGGGGCCAGGATCCAGGGGGTCTGGGTCCCGCTGGCCCGGCACGGCTGTCGTCGCGGCGATGTCCTCGGTCACGTCCCTCCTCCGGGCAGGTATCCGGTCGCCGCCCACTGCAAGCAACCTACCGCCCGCAGCCCACGACGAGAAACGCGGCGCGCCGCCCCCGGTTAGCACCGGGCCGCCAAGGACGTGAAAACCCGGGTCCCATGGCGTCACAACAGCCTGGAACCCGGGTTTCTACACGCGCGACAGGGTCAGCCCTGCTTGGTCTCCCAGAAGATCTTGTTGATCTCCTCGATCTTGGCCAGCAGCTCGTCCGCCTTGGACGTGTCTGTGCTGCCCTTGGTGCCTGCGGCGCCCGCGAGCTTGGTGGCCTCGTTGAACAGCTGGTGCAACTGCGGGTACTTCTCAAAGTGCGGCGGCTTGAAGTAGTCCGTCCACAGCACCCACAGGTGATGCTTGACCAGCTCGGAACGCTGTTCCTTGATGATCAGGCAGCGGGCCCGGAACTCGGGGTCCGTGTTCTGCTGGTACTTCTCGTCGATGGCCTTGACGGATTCGGCCTCGATCCGGGCCTGCGCCGGGTCATAGACTCCGCACGGCAGGTCGCAGTGGGCGTGGGCGATGGCCTTCGGCTCGAGCAGGCGGGTGAGCAGCCTCATCGATTCCCTTTCTCCGGCTTGTTAACTTGCAGACCCGACACTACCCCCGCCGCTAGTGCCCACACTTGGAGGGCCGACACCTGGGATGCGTGCACTGGCCCATCACCAGGGTCAAGGTGGCCGAACGGTCCATGGAGCCCGCCTTGCGCCCCGGAGACTGGCTGCTGGTGCGCCGTACCCGCCGGATCCGTCCCGGCCAGATCGTGCTTGCCCGGCATCCGGGCCGCCCGGAGATGCTCATCGTCAAGCGCGCCGCCCGGCGGGTCGACGGCGGCTGGTGGCTCGAGTCGGACAACCCGGTCGCCGGCGCGGTGGATAGCCGCCGCTTCGGGGTGGTGCCGGGGCCGCTCATCGAGGGTCGCCTGCTGGCCCGCTACTGGCGGCCCCGCCCTGGCTGAGCCCGCACGAATGGCCCGCTCCGCACCGGGTTTTATGCCGAACGGAGCGGGCTCACGCCCCGCCCAAATCCGGAGCGGCCCCGTCTCGCGACGGGGCCGCGCCGGTTGTTGCGGACGCGGACTCAGTGGCGGATGGCGGGCGGCAGTTCTTCCTCTCCTCCGCCCTGCTTGTTGACCAGCGCGAGCATCTCCTCGCGCGGCAGCTTGGTGCGCATCGCCCAGAAGTAGATGGCCACGCTGAACGCGACGACCACCAGGATGTCCCACCAGAACCCGATGTGGAAGGTGTTGGTCGGCGGCAGCGGGTGCTTGTCGCTCGTGCCGCTGTACTGGCCCTGCCAGGAGATGATGCCCATGCCGATCAGCCACACCGGCAGCCACACGGCCGACTTCCAGTCCAGCGGCGGCCGCTGCGGGTCGAACGCCATGGAGATGCCCATGATCAGGTAGCCGAGCAGCAGGACGACGCCGAGCTTCCAGACCACCTCAAAGCCCGACCAGTAGATGAGCAGGTCGGCGACGGCGAACGCGAGCGGGGCGAGCACGACGGCGGCTGGCATCCGGTACGGCCGGCTGGCCTCGGGAACCTGGCCGCGGAACGCGCCCACGGACAGCGGGGCCCCGGCGTACATCAGCACGCTCGCGCCGGTGATCAGGCCGACCAGCGAGTGCCAGCTCGGGAACGGCAGCAGGAACAGCAGCCCGATCAGGAACGCGAAGACCAGCCCGACCCACGGGATGCCGTTGGAGCTGACCTTGCCGAAGATCTGCGGGTAGTACCGGTTCCTGGCCAGGCCGTAGCTGATCCGCGACGTTCCGGTCGTATAGATCAGGCCGGTGCCGGTCGGCGAGACGAACGCGTCGATCCGCAGGACGAGCGCCAGCCAGCCCAGCCCGACCAGGCCCGCCAGACCGGCGAACGGCCCGGCCAGGACGGCCGTGTTCGTGATGCCCGCGAAGCCCTTGCCCAGTTCGCTTGGGGGCATCGCGCCGATGAACGCGACCTGCAGCAGGACGTAGATCGCGGTGCCGATCAGGATCGATATGATGATCGCCCGCGGCAGGTTGCGCCCCGGGTTCTTGATCTCCCCGGCCAGCTGGTCGCACTGCTCGAAGCCGGAGTAGGCAAAGATGATGCCCGCGGCCGGGAGCGCGCCGAACAGGGCCTTGATCCCGCCCGGCATGAAGCCCACGCCAGCCGTGAAGTTGCCGGGGTGGAACTTGAACAGCAGCACGATGATGGCCAGGACCGGGATCGCGACCTTCCACCACGTGATGACGTTGTTGACCCGCGCGAAGATGCGCATGGCCAGGAAGTTGACCGCCACGAAGACCGCCATCAGGATGATGGTCAGTATGAAGCCGGTAGTGGTGACGTTTTTTGTCACCGGGTTGTAGATGCTGGGCCAGAAGTGCGAGGCGTACTGCATGAACGCGAAGCACTCGATCGGCGCGATCGTCACTGCCTGCACGTAGGAGAAGAAGCCGAACGAGATGCCGGCCACGCTGCCGAACGCGAAGTGCGGGAACCTGGCCGTTCCGCCGGAGACCGGGTACATCGCGCCGAGCTCGGCGTGGCAGAGCGCCAGGACGATAACTATGACCCCGGCGATGAGCCAGGCCAGGACGGCGGCGCCGCCCACCGCCTGCGCGGCGAACAGCGCGCCGAACAGCCACCCCGAGCCGATGATGGAAGTCTCGGACGCCCAGGTGGCGCCGATCAGTCCCAGCTCTCGCTTAAGGCCGACATCAGTCGGCTGGGTTACGGCGACCCTTGTGGTTTCTGTTGCCATGGTCGATCTCTTTTCCGATCGAGCCCTGGAGAGCTAGTCACCCCGCAGCGCGCGGTCGCCCCCAGGCCGGATGAGCATCTCGTATATTTCTCGTATGCCCAGATGAGGTGATTATAAAGATCATCGGTATATCTGAGAAGCGCTCATCAGGATTTCTTCGTGAACTCCCGCCCAGGGACCCGTTCCGGGCCGGGTGAACTGGCCTCGCCCGCGATTGCCTTCGCCGCCACGTCCTCCGATTGGCGCGCTGAAGGCCGACCGGGCGGACTGAAGTAATGCGCGCCTACACCGTCGCGGTTGGCGCCTTCGCCTCACCGTCGTCCTCGCCGCGCTTCCTGGCGCGGAACGTCGAGACGTTGGCACGGTTCATGCACCGGTCGGAACAGTAGCGCCTGGTGTTACTGGTGCTGGTGTCGATGAACACGCCCTGGCAGCCGGCCGCCTGGCAGACGCCGAACCTGTCGATGCCCACGTCGGTGAGCCGGACGGCGAGGCCCATCACCGCGCCGGCCGCGTACTTGTCCGCGACCGAACCGCTGTCCGTGTAGTGCACGTGCCAGGGCTGGTCGTCGTGTCCGGATAGCTGCGGATGGACCGGATGCTGGATCAGCAGGGCGTTCAGCCGGGCGGCGGCGTCCTCGCCGTCCCCATCGGCGCAGGCGACGAAGAAAGCGCGGAACTCCGCGCGAAGATCCAGCAGCGAATCAAGGTCGTTGCGGGTCACGCCGGTGGCCAGGTGCTCGCGATCGGCGACTAGGACGCGCAGCCCGTCGAGGTTGGCGAGCCTGTCACCGTCCTCGCCCCCGGCGTCGGCCGTGTTCACTAGCCGTACCGCGAGCTCAGCGTAGGAGTTGAGGTCCACTCTGTACCCCTGGCTGGCGTTCCCTGGTCGTCGTCCCTAGTTACGGGGAGATTTGGTCAGGTAATGGTCTGTTACCGGTATCGAGTATTACACCATCCGCGGCACAGACGCCAGCAGCGCGCCGGCGTTCTGTGGCACAACGATTACACGGGACACCCCACATCCTCTTGTTAGGTCTGTTGGCCTGTCAGTTGGCTGGAGATGGCAGTCGCCGTACTGTTGGCTGTGGCCTGCCTGTCTGCCTGTCGGCCGCCATTAGGGGAGCAGCAGATACCGGCTGACTTAGCCGCGTCGGCGGCCGGTGGTGAAGTTGTGGGCGGAGGGGCATGCGTATCCCATCTGAGCCGAGGCCGGCGTTGCTGGACCGCGACCGCGAGCGGGCGGCGCTCGATGGCCTGCTGGGGGATCTGCGCTTGGGACGCGGGGGTGCGCTGGTCGTGCGGGGTGAGGCGGGGGTGGGTAAGTCGGCGCTGCTGGAGTACGTGGTCGGGGCGGCGGCGGACATGCGGGTGGCCCAGGCCGCGGGAGTGGAATCGGAGATGGAGCTGGCGTTCGCCGGCTTGCATCTGCTGTGCGCGCCGCTACTGGGTCGGCTGGAGGATCTGCCGGGTCCGCAGCGCGACGCGCTCGGGGTCGCGTTCGGGCTGCGGGCGGGGGGTGCGCCGGACCGGTTCCTGGTTGGGCTGGCCGTGCTGACCTTGCTGTCGGAGGTAGCCGAGGAACGGCCGCTGCTGTGCGTGGTCGATGATGCGCAGTGGCTGGACCAGGCGTCGGCGCAGGTGCTGGCGTTCGCGGCCCGGCGGCTGCTAGCCGAGCCGGTCGGATTGATCTTCGCCGCGCGCGAGCCCGGTGAGCAGTTCCGGGGACTTCCGGACCTGGAGGTGCGGGGCTTGCCGGACAAGGACGCCCGCGCGCTGCTGGATTCGGCGGTCGGGGTTCGGCTCGATGAGCAGGTTCGGGACCGGATCGTGGCCGAGACGAACGGCAACCCGCTGGCCCTGCTGGAGTTGCCGCGCGGATTGAGCCCCACGCAGCTGGCCGGCGGATTCGGGCTGGTAGGGGCGCAGGCGGTCCCCGCCCGGATCGAGCAGGGCTTCCGGGAGCGGCTGGCGGCGCTGCCGCGGGACACACGGTCGCTGATGCTGGTCGCGGCGGCGGAGCCGGCCGGGGACCCGGTGCTGATCCTGCGGGCGGCCGCTCTGGTTCAGCGCCGTCGACCAGGCCTGCACGTCCGCCGTGTCGGACGGGCCGACGCCGTCCAGCTTCAGGTAGTCCACTCCCCAGGAGGCGAACTCGTCCGCCCAGGAGTTGATGAAGGCCTGCGCGCCGGGCTTGCTGTAGTCGATGCCCTGCATGCCGCCGCAGTTGTAGTTGTGCTCGCTCACCCCGTCGGCGATCTCGCCGGCGGTGTCAGTGGTGCCCTCGATCGGGGTGTTCTGCGCTACCGCCT
>JBAUAY010001372.1:0-3409 GCA_049676235.1 Streptosporangiaceae bacterium | reverse complement strand
GCGACGGCCAGGCCGGTCGCCGGGTCGGCCAGCGCGGTCACGTGCCGGGCCAGCCGCGGGTCCAGCCACGGCTCGCAGATGTAGGGCGGGTAGATGGTCAGGCGCTCGCGCAGCGTGAAGCCCGCCTCGGCGGTGTGCGCCGCGAGCTCGTCGATGTCCGGCCACGGGCGCTCGGGGTTGACGTGATCCGGGGTCAGCGGGGAGACGCCGCCCCAGTCGTCGATGCCGGCCCGCAAGATGAGGTCGTACTGCGCGCCGACCAGGTTCGGCGGCGCCTGGATGCGGGCCTTGGCGCCGAGAATGAGCCTGGTCACGGCGATCGTCGCGGCCAGGTCATCGAGTTCAGCGTCCGGCACGTCGCGCATCTTGGTGTCCGGCTTGGCCCGGAAGTTCTGCACGATGACTTCCTGGATGCCGCGGTACTCGCGCGCGACCTTCCTGATGGCGAACACCGATTCGGCCCGTTCGGTCATCATCTCGCCGATGCCGATGAGGATGCCGGTGGTGAACGGGACGTTGCTGCGGCCGGCGTCCTCGAGCACGCGGAGCCTGACGGCGGGGTCCTTGTCGGGGCTGCCGAAGTGCGGGCCGCCTTTGTCTGTGTAGAGGCGGCTTGCCGTCGTTTCGAGCATCATGCCCATGGACGGGGCGACGGGCTTGAGGCGCTGGAAGTCCTGCCAGCTCAGCACGCCCGGGTTGAGGTGCGGCAGCAGGCCGGTTTCCTCGAGCACCCGGATGGCCATGGCCCGCACGTAGGACAGGGTGTCGTCGTAGCCGTGCGCGTCCAGCCAGTCCCTGGCCTGGTGCCAGCGGTCCTCCGGCTTGTCACCCAGGGTGAATAGGGCCTCCTTGCAGCCCAGCTCCGCGCCCTGGCGGGCGATCTCGAGCACCTCGTCGGGTTCCAGGTACAGGTGGTCCAGCCGGTGCGGGACGGTCGCGAACGTGCAGTAGCCGCAGCGGTCCCGGCACAGCCTGGTCAGCGGGATGAAGACCTTGCGCGAGTAGGTAATGATGGTCGGCCGACCGGCGGCCTCCAAGCCGGCGTCCCTGGTCCGGCTCGCGTAGGTCAGGAGGGTCTGCAGGTCCTCACCGCGCGCGTGCAACAGGACCGTCGCCTCGTCCAGGTCGAGCGGCTTGCCGTCTCTGGCCCGCGCCAGCGTCCGGCGCATGGCCGAGGATGTGATCCCGTTGGCCCCGCTGGCACCGTTGGCTTCTCTGGACCCGCTGGCTTTTCTGGCCTCCTTCGGCCCTTGGACCTCGCCGTTACCAGAGTCGCCGCGGAAAACACTCATGCTCGCACTTTACGCGGCAAGCTTCTCCCGCTCGCGCGGCCCTCTCCCGCCTGGCCTCACCATCGAGGCAACGATCCCGCTCTAGACCGTCCACACCAGGCAGAAGGGCTTGCCGGCCGGATCGGCGTAGACGCGCCAGTTCGGGCCGGCGCCGTCCAGCCGGGTGGCGCCGAGGTCGAGGGCGGCCCGTTCCGCCGCGTCCACGTCCTGGACCGTCACGTCGAGGTGGATCTGCTGCGGGTACGCCGGATCCGGCCAGCGCGGCGCCGTGTAGTGCTCCACCTGCTGGAACATCACCGGCTGAGCGCCGTCCTCGCCGATCATGGCGACCCCGTCCGCCTCGTACGTCACCGGCTTGCCGAGCAGCTCCGCGTAGAAGCGGCTCAGCGCCTTCGCGTCGGGGCAGTCGAGCATGACGGCCATCAGGGTGGTCCGCGGGTCGTCCGGGTTGAGGCACAGGTCGAACGGATGGCCGGCCGGGTCGGCCAGTGTGTGCCACCGCTCGTTGCGGCGCAGCAGGGTGGCGCCGAGTTGCTGGGCGCGTTCCGCCGCCGCGTCGATGTCCGGTACCCGGAAGTCGAGGTGGGCTTGCTGCGGGCGGCTCTGGTCCGGCCAGTCGGGCGGCACGTGGTCGGTGGCCCGTTGCAGGCCGATCCGCCAGCCGTCACCGGTGTCGAGTGTGATCCACTCATCGTCATCGTCGGGGACGCGTCGCCAGGCGGCGAGCTGCTCGTAGAACGTGGCCAGGTGGTCGATGTCCGGGGCGTCCAGGGCCACCGTTCGCAGTGAACCGGTCGCCCGCCGGTGCGGTTCGGATGTCATGCCCCCATCCTCCCCGCACCACCAGTGACATCCCAGACCAGGACTCGGTTTGCCATTCCGTAGCCGCCGCTACGGGGGAAGTATCGGCCCACGATGAGGCGCCTCGGGCCTGCGCGGAGGCTAGAAGGCTCGGTAGTCGCGGACCGGCATGCGCGGGCCGCGGCGCGGGGGGCGGCTGCCGCCCAGCTCGATGAGCCTGGTCACCCGGTAGCGGTGCCCGGCGTAGGGCGCGAGGAGCTCGAGCATGCCGTCGTCATCGGTGGTCCGCCTGGCCAGCGTCCAGCCGACCGCGTTCGGCAGGTGATAGTCGCCCACCGAGACCGCGTCCGGGTCGCCCATGGCCCGCTGCCTGATCTCGGCCGAGGTCCAGGGGCCGATGCCGGGCAGGGACTTCAGGCGGCGGTCCGCCTCGGCCGGGTGCAGGCCCACCGTCAGCTCGAGCCGGACGGCGGCGGCCGCGGCGGCGATAATCGTCCGGGCTCGGACGCCCTCGACGCCGGCCCGGTGCCAGTCCCAGGAGGGAATGCGCGCCCAGGTCCGGGGCGACGGGAACACGCGCATCCCGTCAGGAGCGGGACCCGGCGCCGCGTCGCCGAACTTACCCAGCAGGAACCGCCAGGCGCGGTGGGCCTCGCGGCTGACCACCTTCTGCTCAAGCACCGCGGGGACGAGCGCCTCGAAGACCCGTCCGCTCCGCCCGACCCGCAGGCCCTCGTACCGGAGCGCCAGCTCGCCGATCACCGGATGGCGCGCGGTGAACCCGGCCCGGTCATCGTGGAAGCCGAGCTGGGCAGGCAGGCCGTCAAGCAGCCAGCCCGCGCCAGGCCCCCAGGCCTCGCCGGTCACGACCGCGCGGTGTGACCTGACGCGCAGCGTGCCCGGACCGTCCGGGGTCAGCGACGTGCGCCAGACGGCGCCGGCCGCGTCCGTGCCGTACGCGGGATCTCCGCCGCCGCGACGATGCACAGAAAGCGTGAGGGCGACGTCGAGCGGGAACGGCACCAGCCACTCGCGGACCAGCGCCGGGGACGGGGCCGCCGCCGGAGCTGGGGCCCTAGCCGGAGCTGAGCCCCCAGCCGGAGCTGGGGCCGCCGGGGCTGGGGCCGCGGTCATAGCGGTCAGACGTCGGAGGAGAAGCGGATCGAGGTCGGCCCGAGCCGGGTTCCCGGCCACACCCGGATGCCGCGGGCCAGTTCGTTGCCCGGGCCGATGAACGCGCCGTCGCCGACCACCGCCCCGTCGAGCACGGCGCCCGGGGCCACCACGACGCCGCGGCCGAGGATCGAGTCCCGCAC
>JBAUAY010001371.1:0-1690 GCA_049676235.1 Streptosporangiaceae bacterium | reverse complement strand
GCGGAAATCGGCCATGTTCTCCGGCGGGAGGCCGAAGAACACGGCGCCGAGCCCTTCGTCGACGACGGTGAGCAGGATGAGCAACGCGGCGAACCCGGTGTCGATGTACCAGTACGGCACCGGCCAGCGGGCCTCGTCCCGATCGGTCCAGCCCTTGCCCGGCTGGGCGTACCGGTCCAGGTACACGTCCTTGCCCGCCAGCGGCACGATCACCAGCGGCGCGGTGCTCAGCGCGGTCACCTGGGCCGGATCGGCGTCCTCGGTGGCATTCTCGGAGGTCTCACTCTCGTAGAGCATCTCCCAGAGCGGCGCGGACTGTTCGTTGCCTTCAAGTACGAGAAACGAGTAGCCCTGGCTGAAGCCTGCTGACGGCGCCCGGCTGGCCGCCTTCAGCAGCCGCTCGGCGGTGCCCGCGGCTAGCGGCTCGCCGGTGAACGCGCGGATCATCCGACGGCGCCTTATTACTTCGCTGAGTTCCACGCTGCCAGCGTAGGCGGTCGGCGCGCTCGGCATCGGCCGATGGGCCTAGGACCGCCGCGACCAGCGGTTCACGTAACGGCTGCGGCTCGGCGGACGGCCGGGCAGGGCCTGGCTCGGCCGCGCTCGCAGCCCGTCGAGGGCGATGGCGACCAGCCGTGACCGCACGTTGCGCTCCTCGGCCGGCTCGACCTGATCCGGGGACCGGCGGCTGAACTGCTCGATCAGCCAGGTGATATCCAGGGCGGTGATGTCGGCGCGCAGACGGCCGTCGCGGTGAGCCCGGGCGACAATCTCCTCCATCCGCGCCATGCTGCGACGGGCCGTGCCCCGCATCTCGGCGGTGGTCTGGATCTGCCCGGCCAGCGAGGCGAGCGCCCCGCTGCGCAGCTCGACGCAGGCCCGGATGTAGCCGCACAGGCCGTCCCACGGGTCGCTGGCGGCCAGGGCGTCGTCGGCCGCGGCCAGCGCCTGGTCCATCGCCAGCACGCACAGCCGCTGCAGCAGCTCGGTCTTGCTGCCGTACCGGCGGTAGAGCGTGCCCATGCCGACCCCGGCGTGCCTGGCCACCGCCGAGACCGGCGCATCCGCGCCCTGAGCGGCGAAGACGTCACGGGCCGCCTCGAGCACGACCAGGTCGTTGCGCCGGGCCTCGGCCTGGCGACCGTGCACGGACTGCGGGCGCAGGGACCGGAACGTCACCTGCTCAGCCTACCTTTATTCGGAGTAAAACATTCCGATAGGATCGGAGTCGGAAAGGTTCGCTCCGATAAGGGAGGCACCGTCATGCGTGCCGTGGTGATGCGGGAGTTCGGACCGCCTGAGGTGCTCGAGCCCGCCGAGGTGGACGAGGTGCGGGCCGGCCCGGACGAGGTAGTCATCGACGTCGAACTCGCCAACGTGACTTTCGTCGAGACGCAGGTCCGGGCCGGTAAGCCGCCCCATCCGTCGATGCTCCCGGCGCTGCCGGCCATCCTGGGCAACGGCGTCGGCGGCACAGTGGCCGGGGCAGGCTCCGGGGTGGAGGCCGCGCGCCGGGTCGTGGCCAGCCTGAACGGCACGGGCGGGTACGCCGAACGCGTAGCGGTGCCGACCGCGCGGCTGATCGAGATCCCGGACGGGATGTCCTTGCGAGATGCGGTCGCGCTGCTAGCCGACGGCCGGACGGCGCTGGCCCTGGCGGGCCGGGCGGACCTGCGGGCGGGCGATACCG
>JBAUAY010001370.1:0-5694 GCA_049676235.1 Streptosporangiaceae bacterium | reverse complement strand
GTGCTTCGGCAGCAGGGAGCACGGCCGGGCCGCAGCCAGCAGCGCCGCGACATCGCCCGGCGCCAGCCCGGCTGGCCCGAGCCCGGTTGGCACCGGGCCGACCCACGCGGCCGGAAGGGAGTCCGTCCGCGGGAACAGGATCAGCCCGGTGCCAGCGGCACCCGGATCAGCGAGGAGCAGAAGGGGCGGGCCAGCTGCGCTTCGTCCGGCCTCTATGGTCCCCAGATCGGGACGGGTGTCATCCTCGACGGTCACTCACGCTCCCCCATCGCCTGGAATGGTCAGCTGGTTCTCAGTATGTAGTTCGCATCGGTCTGGGCGGTCTTCAACGCCTGGCTTACCGATTCCGTGCCGAGCCAGGCCGGGCCGAGATCGTTGACCACCTCGGTCAGCGCGTCGCCGATGCCGGGGCTGACCGGGAAGTTGACCACCTGCCCGTGCGCCTCGGTCAGGAACGCCGACATGTTGATTCCGTTCTTCGCCCAGTATTTCAGGAAGAGCGGGTCGAGGCTCTTGATCGCCGGCCAGACGTAGCCGCCCGAGCCGAGGATGGCCTGTGATTGCGGCGAGCCGAGCCACTGCTCGAGTTCCCACGCCTGCTTCGGGTACTTGGTGTGGCTGTTCATGCCGTCGATCAGCCCGTTGAACACGCTGACCCGGCCGAGCGGGCCGATCGGCAGGGTGGTGACGCCGACCGGGAAGGTCACGCTGGTCTTCACGGCGAGGGTGTTCCAGTCGCCCTCCTCCCACATGGCCACCTGGCCCTCGGAGAACATCTGCTCCAGGTTGCCTCCGTTGGCGTTCGGACCGGACAGGGCGCCCGGCACGATGACATGGGCGTTGGTCAGCGTATCGGCGAGGAACGACATGCCCGTGTTGACCTGAGGTGTGGTCAGGCTGGCCACCGGGGCGTACGGGTAGGGGATGATCTTGCCGCCGGCCTCAGCGACGTAATTGCCCCAGCCGCCCTGCGGGTCGTTGTTCACGCCGAGCGCGTAGGTCGCGATCTGGTTCGGGTTGAACTGCGGGGAAAGCGCGTTGTGCCCGCTCTTGTCGGTGGTCGCCTCCTTGAGGAAGGTCACGAACGACCCGGTGCCGTTGGCGTTCCAGCTCAGGTTGGGCGGGACGGTTAGGTGCAGCTTGTTGAAGTAGGCCTTGTTGTAGTAAATCGCGATCGTGTCCCAGTCCTTCGGCAGCCCGTAGATCTTGGATCCCACCGAATGCAGCGCGACCAGCTGCGGGTAGTACTGGCTCATGTCGATGTGGCTGGCCTTGATCAGCGGCGCGATGTTGGTCAGCATCCCGTTCTTGACGAACGAGCCGAGCCACGGGGTGTTCACCCAGAACAGGTCCGGTGCCTCGCCGGTGATGAACTCGGCGGTGATCTTCTGCTGGTAGCTGCCGTACGGGACGTTCTCGATGTCGACCTTGATGTCCGGGTGCATCTTCTCGAACACGTCGATCGACTTCTGATAACCGATCTGCTCGTGCGGGTCCCACAGCGAGTAGACCAGGGTGACGGTGCCGTTGGCGCTGCCCGAGCCGCCGAACCCCCACTCGGCGCAGCCGGACAGCAACGTCAGCGCGATCGTGGCGATCGCGACCCTGACCAGGGTGCGGGCCGGGCGGAGCGAGAACCAGCGGAGCGAGAACCGCCGGGGTCTTTGGGCGTTCATCGGTTGATCCCTGTCAGCGAGATGGACCTGACGATGTACTTCTGGAAGATCGCGAACAGGATCACCATCGGGATCAGCGCGACCAGCGAGGCGGCCAGGATCAGGTTCCACTGGACGCTGAAGTTGGAGCTGAGGTTGGCCGTGGCCACGGATAGGACCTGGAGGGAGTTGGAGTTCGTCACGATCAGCGGCCAGAGGAAGTTGTTCCAGCCGAACACGACGGCCAGCAGCGTGGCGGTGATGATGATCGGCCGGGAGATCGGCACGACGATCCGCCACAGGATGCGGCTTTCCGAGCAGCCGTCAATCCGGGCGGCCTCCATCACCTCCTTCGGGATCGTCATGAAGTACTGCCGCATCAGGAACACCGAAGCCGGGACGCCCAGCACGTATGGCAGGAAGATCGCCCAGTACGTGTTGAGCAGGCCGGAGTGAGCGAACAACACGTACAGCGGGACCATGGTCACCACGTTCGGCACCATCAGCGTGGCCAGGTAGATCCAGAACAGCGAGTCCCGGCCGGGGAACTCCATCCGGGCGAACGCGTAGGCGCCCATCATCGAGAAGGTCACCTGCCCGGCGGTGAGGATGACGGTGACGATGAGCGTGTTGAGCAGGTACCGCCCGAAGTCGTACTGGGTGAAGATCGTCTTGAAGTTAGCCCAGGTGGGATTCGTCGGCGGCCGCGCGGGAGACTGCGTGAGGATTTCCGGCAGGGTCTTGAACGCGGCGAAGGCCGAGAACAGGTACGGCGTGATGAAGACGGCCGCGATAACCAGGAGCAGCAGGTAGAACAGGGTCAGCCGGATGCCCTTGCCCAGGGTCGGACGCGAGGCCGTGGTCGTCGCTGCGGATGCGGACCTGGCGGCGGGCGTCACTGATGCAACTGAGGCCATGACTGTCTCCTCACGCGATCTCGTAGGTGGTGCGCCTGTTGAAGTAGGTGAACTGCGCGACGGCGACGACCAAGATGATCAGGAACAGCACCACCGACATGGCCGAGGCCTCGCCGATCCGGAATCCGGCGAAGGCCGTGTTGTAGATGTTGAGGTTGGCCACCTCGGTGGTGTTCCCGGGGCCGCCGGCGGTCATCACGTACACGGTGTCGAACACCTGGAACGAGCCGATGACCCCGGTCACCAGGACGAACATCAGCGCAGGCCGCAGCAGCGGCAGCGTCACCCGGCGGAACTGCTGGATCTTGGTGCCCCCGTCTATGGACGCGGCCTCATAGAGGCTCAGCGGGATCGCCTGCAGGCCGGCCAGGAAGAACAGCATGTTGTAGCCCGCGTACTGCCAGATGTTGGCGAACGCGATGACCGGCATCGCGGTGGCCTGGTCCGACAGCCAGGCCGGCCCGGTGATGCCGATGTGGCCGAGGAGCTGGTTGATGATGCCCGTGGGAGAGAAGAACCAGTTCCACACCACGCCCATGGCCACCGGCGTGGCCAGGAAGGGCAGCACGCAGATAACCCGGATAAGCGCGCTCCCCCTCCGCTTGCTGTTCAGCAGCAGCGCGAGCCCCAGCGCGAGCACGGTCTGGACCGGGATGTTCAGCAGCACGTAGTACGCGGTCACGAGCAGCGAATGGCCGAAGCCGTCGAACCGGAAGATGTTCGCGTAGTTGCTGAACCCAACCCACTTGATCGGGGTAAGCAGATTCCACCGGGTCAGGCTCAGGACCATGACGAAGATCACCGGGATGACCAGGAACAGCACCACGCCGATCAGGCTGGGCGCCAGGAACGCGAACGCGGTGCGGACCCGGCGGCGCCGGTCGGGGTTGGACATCGCCGACGTCGCTTTACGTTTCCCGATAACCGTAGTGGCAGCAGCAGCAGCAACGCTCATCGCGCCTCCCAAGACAGGGTAAATGGGCCGGTCTAAACCGGTCTGGTAGGCATGATGGAAGCTTCCACCATCATCAGACTGCTGCCCCCGTCCAATGTCAAGACTTGATACGCGCACAATGTCAGGAGACAACTTCCCTTGATCTCTGGACGGAGAACGGGTGGCATTGCCAGCAAGCCCGACGGCCAACGCGGCGCAGCGGAGCGTCACGCTCATGGACGTCGCCCGCGCCGCCGGCGTCGGCAAATCGACTGTGTCGAACGTCCTGAACGGCAGCGGCCGGGTCGGTGAAGCCGCCCGAGCCAGGGTCCTGGAGATGGTGGAGCAGCTCGGTTACCGGCCGCATCACGGCGCACGCAGCATGCGGTCCCGCCGGACGATGCAGCTGGCCTACTTCATGCCGATGGGCCAGCTCGAGTCGACCAACCTGATCATGATGCAGTTCATGCAGTCGCTGCTGAGGGCCGGGGCGCAGCAGCACTACCGGGTGCTCGTGGTCGCTCAGGACGCCGACCCCAGCGACGACATCCGTAGCCTGGCGGTCGGCCGCATCGTAGACGGATTCGTGCTCTCCGAACTCCAGCCCGACGACCGGCGGGCCGAACTGCTGTCCGAGCTCGGGACACCATTCGCCTGCTTCGGCCGGACCCGGCCGGGCCTACCGCAGCCGTGGGCGGACATCGACAATGTCGAAGCCGAGGCCCAGGCCGTGCGGCACGTGATAGAGCGCGGCTATACCCGGCCCGCTTATATCGGCTATGCGACGGAAACCTACTGGGACGCGGACCGCGAGGCCGGATTCCGGGCTGGCCTGGCCCGCTGCGGGGTTCCCGGCGACGGCGCGGGCCTGATCCGCGTCAGCGAGGACACCAGCGCGTGGGCCGAGATCCGCTCGTTCCTCGCCTCGGCACGGCCCGACGCCGTGCTGACTGGCAGCGACAAACTCGCCGCCATCGTCTACGGCATCGCGGCCGAGCTGAACCTGCGCATCGGCCGTGATCTCGCGGTCGTGGGTTTTGACGGCAGCGTCGGCGCCGCGCTACTGCATCCGCCGCTGACCAGCGTGGTCATCCCCGTCGAGGACATCGCCCGGCGGGTCGTCGGCCGGGTCGTACGGCAGATCGAGGACGGCCAGGACACCGAGCCGGGAGAGATCGTCCCGACCTGGCTGCGCGAAGGAGAAAGCACTCCGGTTCACCGGTGACGGCAGAGCGGCGCCAGGTGCCTCCTCCCCGCGCCTGCCCACCCTGCGGTCGCGCAGCAGTTACTTTCTTAATCACCGTTAGAATAACTGACGGCTTGGCCGAACTCCGTCACCTTTTACGGTTAGACCGCGGCTCAAGGCCGCGGCACGGCCAAGACCCTTGATGTGATCGGGGCAGATCGTGAGGCGCATTCGGCGTCGTCTGTGAATAGTCAGAGCGACCTGCCCGCGACCTCAATCCCTGTCGAGTCCCTCGCCTGGGACCCCACCGACTCCTGGGACCCCGTAACACGGTCTTGGTGGCATCAGGAACCCGATTTTCCCGCGTAGAGATTCCGCAGTTCTACGCCGCGGCACCGGCGCGGGCGGGCATCTCGTCCCACACCCGGCCGTCCAGTTCGCGCCCTCCGGCCTTGGGGGTGCGGCCACCCCACTGCTTGAAGAAGAAGGGAATCGACGCGCTCACGCAGGTGTCCCGGATCGCCGTCACCCATGACGGGTCGAGAGGCCGGTGATCGGGGCCTGACTCGCCGCCTGCGATAACCCAGTCGATGCCCGTCAGGTCCAGGCCGTCCAGCGGCCCAATCAGCGGCTCGCAAGACAACTCGCAAGACAAGAAGCGCACCGCAGCGGGAACGGCGCGCAGGTGGTCCACGCGTGGCAGCGTCGTGGTGCTCTCGACCGAGACGCCGAGCCACAGATTGGGCGGCCAGTCAAGGCGGCCTGCGATCTTCGGCAGCCGGGCCGAGCGCTTGGTCAGTACCTGGTAGGTGTGCTGCGGGGTTGCGGCGATCACTTCGAACACGTCACGAACGAAGCTGAGCGGCACCCGTACATGGAACAGGTCGCTCATCGAGTTGACGAACACCGTCCGGTGGCCCGCCCACGTGTACGGCAGTCGCAGAGCGTCAGGGTGCACGGTAAGCCCGAAACCCGGCCCGGACGTGCGAGGGTCGCCGTCGG
>JBAUAY010001369.1:0-4752 GCA_049676235.1 Streptosporangiaceae bacterium | reverse complement strand
GTGCTGGTCCGGCTGCGGGCCCGGGCCGGGGACCGCCTGGTGCTCATCGCGGCCGGCGGGATCGAGACCCCCGACGATGCCTGGGAGCGGCTGCGGGCCGGCGCCACGCTAGTCCAGGCCTACACCGGGTTCATCTACGGCGGGCCGCTGTGGCCGCGGCGGATGCACGCGGGGCTGGTCCACCTGTTCCGCCGGGCCCGGTCACAAGGTCACGTCGAGTAGCTCGTAGGGCTCCTGGCACGGGTGGCCGGCCGCGAGCCACAGGTGACGGGCGTTCAGGTCCATCAGCACGGAGGCGATGGTGGCGCCCTGCTCGCGAGGGTGATCCGCCGGGTCGGGGTGGGCGCAGATGCTGTTCGGGTAGTCGGCGTGATCGGCCAGCACGGCGCGGAAGTCGTCGAGGGTGGGCGGCTTTGCTGTCATGGCCGCCTTCAGGCGTTGGAGCCGGACGGCGCTGTCGGGCATGGCCCACAGGGACAGGTCGACCGGCTCGATGCGCGGGGCCAGGAAGTGGTTGGTGTGCAGGAGCACGCCGTCCTGGGGGAACAGCGGGTACAGGCGGGTGAAGTCGCCGGGTGCGGCCTCCACGTCGAGGGCGGTACCGCTGGCGTGGGCGATCAGGTAGTTGGCCGACGAGGACCGCAGGCCGGCCTGGAGCACCTTGAGGGCTTCGGTGACCGTGCCGCAGTCGAGCACGGCTCGCAGCAGCACATGGTAGGGCAGCCCCGGCTCGCCGGTGTCCGCGTCGGTCACCAGGGCGTTGGTGACCAGGCCAAGGCCGGCGGCGTTCATCCCGGTCTTGGCCAGCAGGCCGGCCTCGACCACCGTGACGAAGTCCGGGCCGTCGTCCGGCCTGGCCTCCAGCACGACCAGCGTCTGGGCCGAGTGCAGCAGCCAGTCCCAGTTCTGGCCGAGGATCACCGATCCTGGCTGGCCCGGTCCTGGGACGTGGGCGAAGGCGCTGCACTCGGCGGGCATGTGCTTGGCTTCAGACGGCTCTGCTGTGGGCGGTGCTGCTGTGGACGGTGCTGCGCGGGGGGCGTGGCGGGCCTTGGCTGAGTACATCACCTCGGTGCGCACGTTGATCGCCAGCACGTCGGTCAGGTCGAGGCCGGCGCCATCCGCGATGCCGCGCATCTCCTCCAGGTACGCAGGCCGGAACTGGCCGATCGGCGCCTCGAACCGGGCGGCCTCGCGCCGGACGGTCGGCCAGTCCCACCCCGCGAAGTGCGCGAAGGCCTGCTGATAGGCCTGGACCGACAGGCGCACGCGGGCTCCGGCCTGGGTGCCGTACTGCCGGCCGCGCTGGTAGCTGGCGCCCTCGACGCACACATGCTGGGTGTTGGTCATCCGCGCTCCCTCGGGACCCGAGCGGTCCGGGTTCTACGGTACGCACTGGGCGTACCTGGGCTAGGCGGGGCTCAGGCCGATGGCGGCGGCCAGCGCGACCTCGCGGTAGGCGGCGGCGAGCGTGTCCGCAGACGCGTGCGCGTTGCGCCCGCTCGGGTTAGGCACCACCCACACCTGGGCACCGGCCAGGCTCCCGGGCTGGCGCCCGAGGACAGCCCGGGGAGAGCCGAAGGCAATCCGATAGGCGGTGATCCCCAAGATGGCGACCACACGCGGGCGGTACCGGCGGACTCGGTCGGCTAGGGCCTGGGCGCCTTCGGCCAGTTCGGCGGGGCCGAGTTCATCAGCGCTGGCCGTCGCCCGGGCGACCAGGCTGGTGATGCCGACGCCCCGGCCGAGGAGGTAGTCGCGGTCGCTGGCGGAGAGTCCGGCCGACGCATCGATCAGGTGATCCGTGATGCCGGCCCGCAGCAGCGCCGGATAGAACCGGTTGCCGCGCGGCGCGAAATGGCCCTGCACAGCCACGCTGCGCAAGCCCGGATTGATCCCGGCGAACAGCAGCCGCACGCCCTCGGCGATCAGGTCCGGCAGGGTGCCGCCGGTGAACGCCCTCAGTTCGGCGCGGGTGAAGCTGGTGTGCTTGGCCGGCTCGCTGGCGTGCGCCAACGTGATCGTCCCTTCTGGCGGTTTATGCCCTTTTGCGGCGCCGGGGGCGGGGCGGCCTCTAACCGGCGACCGGCGGAATTCTCAGCACAAGATATGACACACTGAAATCCGCCGCTTTTCGGGCACGTACGAGGGACCCCGAGCGCGAGCCCGCGCACGCTGGGCCCGGGCCACGACTACCACCGAGGATGCCGGTGTCATGGCTACCACGATCGCCGGCTTGAGTCGGCCCGGACTCAACCGGACAGGTCATTGACCGTGCGCGACGGGCAGGCGACTGACGATCCGCACGATCCTGCGGCCCTCGACCCGGCGGAGGCGCTCACGTCAGCGGAGCCGGGAAGACGGGGCGCCCGGGAGCCGGGCCGAGAGGGACCGGACTCACGCGAGAATTCCGGGCCTGAGCCGGGCCAGGATTTCGCGGTCGGAAAGCGGAAGCGGTCCTGGCGCCGGCTGATGACGATCGTGGTGGCGGCGATTATCGTCATGCTGCTCATCAAGGCGTTCGTGGTCCAGGTTTACCGGATCCCTTCGTCCTCGATGGAGGACACCCTCCTCACCGGCGACCGGGTGCTGGTGAACAAGCTCGTCTACCATTTCCGCGGCATCGACCGCGGCGACATCGTGGTGTTCAGCGGGCAGGGCTCGTGGGGTACCACGACAGGCTCGCCAGATCCCGCTCCCCCGAGCAACCCGGTGCTGCGGGCAGTGGATGACGTGCTCGCCGATGTCGGGGTCTACAGCACGCAGACGTTCTACATCAAGCGGGTCATCGGCTTGCCCGGCGATCACGTGATGTGCTGCACGGACGGCCAGGTGACCGTCAACGGGGTCCCGCTTGACGAGACGTCTTACCTGTTCCCTGGGGCAAGTCCCTCGGACCAGGAATTCAGCGTTACCGTCCCGCCGGGGCGGCTCTGGGTCATGGGTGATAACCGGGCGATTTCCGATGATTCCCGGGGACATATGTTCAGCGCCTTCCCGGAGGAGGGGACCGTTCCCGAGAACGAAGTGGCCGGCCGGGCCTTCTTGATCATCTGGCCGCCATCGCAATTCGGCGACCTGCCGATTCCTGCCACGTTCCAGCAGGCCGCGCTGCACGCAGGGGCCTCAGGAGCGCCTGTGCTCCAGATCGCCGGGGCGGCGGTCAGCGCGGTCGCGGCAGTCCCGGCGGCCGGGATCACGGCTGTTCTCGGTATCCCGCTGCTCGCCCTGCGCCGCAGGCGCCGGCGGGAGGACCGCTAGCCGGCGCGCCTGCCTGGTGAACTAGTACGTTGCCGGTCCGGGGTGGCGGCCGCGCCGCGCAGCTTGCGGCTCTGGTTTCCCGGCAGTGGGAGCGGCCGGTTGTCGACGATGCGTTTCATCACGATGGTCGAGGTGATGCGCTGGACGCCTGGCAAGGTGGCCAGCTTCTGGTCCCGGAGCGTCGCATAGTCATTCAGGTCGGTCGCTACGACGCGCAGCAGGTAGTCGGGGTCGCCGAATAGCCGCTCCGCATGCCGGATCTGCGGTACCGCGGCGAGTGCGGCTTCGAAGGCGGCAATCGTCTCAGCGTCCTCACGATCCATCGTGACGTTTACGAGGGCTTCGAAGCCGAGGCCGACAGCGGCCGGGTCGAGGACAGCGCGGTAACCGGTGATGACGCCGTTGCGCTCCAGTTCGCGCAGCCGCCGGTGACAGGGCGCAGGAGTGAGCCGGACCCTATCGGCCAGCTCCGTTATCGTCAGGCGGCCGTCCTCCTGAAGCTCAGCAAGAATCTTGCGATCAATGTCGTCCATGTGAATAGATTATTTCAGTAATAGCGTGGATAGCGTGAATATACGCAATAATATATGGCCATTCTCGCCATAAACTATCGTTGCGGGGGCTTCCTTCCGAGCGACAGAGGGATCATCGATGCATGCCGTGTTCAGCTTGCTGCCGCTGGTGGCAGCGATCCTTGCCGTGCCGCAGTTCCTGCCGCAGCTGGCACGCCTGCAGCGCACCGGGGAGATAGCCGGCGTGTCCTGGTCGTGGGCGGCGCTGACGAGCATCAACAACGCCGCCTGGGCCGGCTACTTCGCGCTGTCGGGTTTCTGGACTGCGCTCGTGCCCGCGATCTCGGCGACGGTGCTCGCCGGCACGCTGGCCGTGATGCTCGCCCGCCGTGGGGCTGGATTCCCGCGCCGCCCCGCGGCGCTCGCCCTGGTGTGGACCGCACTGCTCATCACCGCGGCCAGCCTGTTCGGCCGCGCGGGTCTGGGCACGGCGCTGACCGTCGCCTTCCTGCTGCAGGTCACGCCCTCGGTGTGGACGGCATACCGAGCCGATCACACGACAGGCATCGCCACAGGCACATGGCTGCTCATCTTCGGTGAACTGCTCTGCTGGGGCGTCTTCGGCATCTACGAGTCCGACCCACGGCTGATCGTTCTCGGGGCGACCGGCGTCGCGGCCAGCCTGCTCGTCCTCGCCCGGGTGGCCAGACCGCACGCGCCTCGCGCGCTGGTCGCTGAACTCACGGAAGTGCCGTGACGACATCAGGTGCAACGCGCGGAACCGCGCCTTTTCGCTGACCTGCACGAGGCGTTCGACCGGCTCGAACGCGATCACGCGAAGTCGTTAAATGGGGTACCGGGTTGGCTCGGTGAGGTACTGGCGCCCAGAGGGGGTCGTCCACCGGAAGGTTCCGCCCGGCAGTTGTTCGACCTTCCACCTGGGGTGTTGTTTGAGCCTATGGTCGTGCCGGCACTTTGG
>JBAUAY010001368.1:0-9995 GCA_049676235.1 Streptosporangiaceae bacterium | reverse complement strand
ACGCCTACTTCGGCCGGGAGGGCCGGGAGGAAGCCGAGGAACTGCTGCACCGCAACTCGGGCAGCATCGACTCGCCCCGCATCCTGGGCGCGTTCAACGAGGAGACCCCGGACTGGCTGTCGTTCTTCATGTTCACCTACTTCACCGACCGGGACGGCAAGTATCAGCTCGGCACGCTGAAGGAGTCGGCCTTCGACCCGCTGTCGCGCACCTGCGAGTTCATGCTCAAGGAAGAGGCGCACCACATGATGGTGGGCACCACCGGCATCGACCGGATCGTGCAGCGTACCGTCGAGGTGATGCGCGAGCATGACACCGACGACGTGGCCGGCCTCGGCGCGATCCCGGTCCCGATGCTCCAGAAGTACCTGAACTTCCACTACTCGGTGTCGCTCGACCTATTCGGCGGCGAGACCTCCACGAACGTGGCCAACTACTACACCGCGGGGCTCAAGGGCCGCTGGCTGGAGGATAGGCGCCGGGACGACCACACGCTCACCAGCGACGCGATGATGGTGGACGCGCTGTCAGAGGACGCCAATGGTGAGCTGAGCATCGGGCAGACCGAGGTCTCCGCGCTGGTCGGGCTCAACACTGACCTGCGCCGCGAGTACATCTCGGACTGCCAGGGCGGCGTCAAGCGGTGGAACCGCATCCTGGAGGAGGGGGGCCTGAAGCAGCGGCTGAAGCTGCCGCACATCGCCTTCAACCGCAAGGTCGGCGCGTTCGCCGCGATCGAGGCGAGTCCGGACGGCGAGCGGCTCTCGGCGGAGGAATGGCAGCGCGGTAGCGGCGAGTGGCTGCCGACCGAGGTGGACAAGACCTACGTGCGGTCGCTGATGCGGCCAGTGCACGAGCGGGGCAAGATCGCGGCCTGGATCGCCCCGCCCAGGAACGGCATCAACGGGCAGCCGTTCGACTACGACTACGTCCACCTGATCTGAGCTCGGGGCGCTCCAGTGACACCGGAACCGGCTATGACCGACTTGGGCCGGTCAGCGCCGGCCGCGGGGATCACTGACATGAGGGAGAAGTCATGGCGCTGACCTGGACCAAGGAGAACTCACCTCGCTGGGACGCGGACAAGCAGCGGGTTCTCGGCCCGGGCGAGCTAGCCGCGGTGGGTCTGGCCGCGCCCTCACCCGGCGAGCCCGTCGCGAACGAATGGTGGCGGGTGAGGGACGGCCACGAGGTTGCCGGATACGGCTGGCTCGACTCCGAATGGGGCGACGCGCGCATCACCTTCGTCGTCGCGCCCGGATGCCGCGGCCGGGGCGTGGGCGGCTTCATCCTGGAACACCTCGAGGGCGAGGCCGCCGCGCGGGGCCTGAATTACATCTACAACGTGGTTCCCGAGACGCATCCCGACGGCGCGTGGATCAGGAACTGGCTGTCCACGCACGGCTTCCACGAGGCCTCCCGCGGACAGCTTCGCCGTCAGGTGGACTCGTCGGCGGAGGTCACGCGGGCTGGTCCGGGGTGAAGCTCGCCCGCAGCTTGAATTTCTGGATCTTGCCGGACGGCGTCATCGGGAAGGCGTCAACGAATATCCAGTGCAGGGGAGTCTTGTAAGGCGCCAGCCGATCCCGGCAGTACGTCCGCAACTCCTCCGGGGCCGGTGCGGGCTGGCCGGGGACCGGGCGTACGTAGGCGGCCACCACCTCACCCCATTCGGAGTCCGGGACGCCGATGACGACCGCCTCAGCGACGGCGGGGTGATCGAATAGCACGTCCTCGATCTCGCGCGGGTAGATGTTCTCACCGCCCCGGATGATCATGTCCTTGATCCGGCCCTGGATCCGCAGGTAGCCGCGGCCGTCCAGGGACGCCAGATCCCCGGTGTGATACCACCCCTCGGCATCGATCGCCGCCGCGGTGGCCTCGGGTGCGTCGTGATAGCCGCGCATGACCAGGTACCCGCGGGCGCACAGCTCACCCGCCTGCCCGACTGGCACCGGCCCGCCGGTGGCGACGTCGGTGATCTGGATCTCGGTCTGCGGCAGCGGCGTCCCGAGCGTCTCAGCCCGCTCCTGCGGTGGGGCGTCGGGCCGGACCACGGTCAGCAGCGGGGAACACTCGGTCGTGCCGAACACGATGCTGAAGCGCACGCCAAGCCGCGCTTCGACCTGTCGCACCAGCTCGGCGGGCACCGGCGAGCCGCCCGACACGGCGGCCCGCAAACAGGACAAGTCACGCCGCTCGAAGTCAGGATGGCCGAGCATGGCGATCATCATCGTCGGCACACCTAGGAACATCGCGGCTCGTTCGGCCTCAATTAGCTCGAGGACCAGGGCCGGGTCGAAGGCGAGCACCGGCACGTGCACGGCCAGGCTCTGCGCCACTCCCAGAACCCCCATCCCGCAGCCGGCCGTGTGGAACAGCGGCATGGGGTTCACGTACACCTCGCCGGGCCGGATACCGACCCGTTCGGCGAAGAAGCGGGCGTTGTTGGTCAGGCCCCGGTGGTGCAGCTCCGCGCCCTTGGGGACGCCGGTGGTGCCGGAGGTGTACTGGATCTGCGCGATGTCGTCCGCCCCCACCTCGGGCAGCACCGCGTTCGCCGGAGCGGTACCCAGGAACTCCGCCCAGTTGGTGAAGAAGATCACCTCGCGCAGTGCGGGGATATCCGGCCGGACTTCGGCCAGGAACTGGGCCATCGGGCTGCGGAACTCGGGGACCAGGAAGATGCCTACCGCGCCGGACTGGTTCAGGACGTACGCCAGCTCGGCCGGACGCAGGGCCGGGTTCACGGTGACCAGGACCAGTCCGGCCAGCCCGGCGGCGTACTCCAGGATTACCCATTCGGGCAGGTTAGGCGCCCATGCCGCCACCCGCTCGCCGGGGGCGAAGCGGGCGGTCAGTGCCCGCGCCGCCTGTTCCGCCTGGGCCAGGAGCTCAGCGTAGGTCCACCGCCTGCGCTGACCCGGATCGGGAACACCGCCGACCATGGCCAGCATGTCCGGCCCGGCGGCCGCCGCCGCCCGCAGGATCCCGCCCACCGTGGTCTCAAGCACCGGCTCCGAGATGTCGGCCGGCCAGTACGACGTCGCCACCGTAGTCATAGCAGCCTCCCCAGTTGCACTGAGCATAGATGCACCCAGGACGCTGGAACAGGCAGGAAAGCCGGGCAGGCACAAAGCCCCGTTCGGACCTAAGTGCCGACAGTGGCGCCGTTGGGCAGGGTCGCGGGAATGGTAAGCACGGCCTTCGCGGGTATGGCCTTCGGGCTGTCAGTGTCCCGCGCTTCCTCGGCTGGCTGCCGGGCCAGGGCGGCGGGCTTGGCGGCACGGTCGAAGAAGCGCAGCAGTTCCACCGGGACCGGCATGACGAGGGTGCTGTTCTTCTCGGCGGCGACCTCGACGACGGTCTGCAGGAGTCGGAGCTGCAGGGCGGCCGGGTCGGCGGACATGATGGTAGCGGCCTGCGCCAGCTTCTTGGACGCCTGGTATTCGCCGTCGGCCGAGATGATCCGGGCGCGGCGTTCGCGTTCGGCTTCGGCCTGGCGGGACATCGATCGTTTCATCGATTCCGGCAGGGAGATGTCCTTGACCTCGACCCGTTCCACCCGGATACCCCAGGGTTCCTCGGTGGGGGCGTCGATGATGTCCTTGAGCTTGGCGTTGATCTTGTCCCGTTCGGACAGCAACTGGTCTAGGTCGCTGTGGCCGATCACCGATCGCAGCGACGTCTGGGCGACCTGGGACACCGCGAAGGTGTAGTCCTGCACGTTGATAAGCGCCTTGACCGGGTCGATGACCCGGTAGTAGACGACCGCGTCCACCCGCACGGTGACGTTGTCGCGGGTGATGCCTTCCTGTCCGGGCACGGCCGCCACGATGATCTGCATGTTGACCTTACGCAGCCGGTCAGTCAGCGGGTTAACCCAGGTCAGTCCCGGTTGGCGCAGATCGGGCAGCATTTTGCCGAACCGAAAGACAATGCCCTGCTCGTACTGATTGATGACCTTGAAGCCGAACACGTCGGCCGCCCCATCCCCGGCCCATGGTGCGCCGGGCTCACCGGGCCCGAAGACGGCGCCGACGTGACTGCCAGCGTTCGAAATGCCCTGAACCCTGTCCCATTATCGCATATCGCCGGGCCCGGCTGGCGCAGGGCAAATCCGGGATCGGGTCAACGCGGTGGGACGGGCATGGTAGGGTCTGCTCATTCTGGTTGTAGTAGAAGTTCGTGTTCGTGTCACAGCGCCTGCGAAGTTCTGACTGCGGGCGCCGCGGATTTCCAGAGTCCGGCTTTTGAATACAGGCGGTCGCCGTAGTCTAGGGTCCACGTGTGTGGATCCCGAAGATCGTTCCAGTAGGAGAAAGCGTAAAAATGGCTCAGGGTACAGTGAAGTGGTTCAACGCCGACAAGGGTTATGGTTTCATCGCCCCCGACGACGGAACGAGCGACGTCTTCGTTCACCACTCCGTAATTCAGGCTGACGGTTACCGCAGCCTCCAGGACAACCAGCGGGTGGAGTACACCGCCAGCCAGGGCACCAAGGGTCCCCAGGCGGACAGCGTCCAGCCGATCTGACGATCTAGCACACTGTCGGGGCACCCAGCCGTCGGGTGGGTGCCCCGGCGCGTCTGCTTAAGGACGCGCTGATCCTGCGTTGAGCGCAGGGAACTGCGATCCTGATTGCTATGCCACAGCGATCCGCAGACCATCGCAACATCGCCCGCGATTCCGCGTCGGCCCGGACGAAGCTGCTCGTGTCGCTCGGTGCGGCCGTCGTCGGCGGTGCGGCCGCCGCGGTGGCCGGCGCCGGCCGGACCGCGCCCTTGATCGGCTGGGACATCCTGGCCCTGTTTTTTTGCGGCTGGGTGTGGTCCGCGGTATCGAGGCTCGACGCGGAGTCGACGGCAAGCCATGCCACGCGTGAGGATCCCAGCCGCGACCTGACCGACCTCGTGATGCTCGGCGCGTCGATCGCCAGCCTGGTCGCCGTGGGAGCAGTGCTGTTCGGGGCCGGCTCCGCCAACGGAGCCCTGAAGTACATGTTGGCGGGTCTCGCGTTCGCCTCGGTCTTCGTGTCCTGGACCCTCGTACACACGGTGTTCACCCTCAGATACGCGCGCCTGTACTACTCGGGCAAACCCGGGGGGATCGACTTCAACCAGGCCGACCCGCCGGAATACGGCGACTTCGCCTACCTGGCCTTCACGATCGGCATGACGTTCCAGGTCTCCGACACCAACATCAAGACCAAGCAGATCCGGCGGACGGCACTGCGGCACGCCTTGATGTCGTTCCCGCTGGTGGCCGTCATCATCGCGACGACGATCAACCTGGTCTCCGGCCTGGCTAAATGACGGGTGCAGCCATGGCCGAGTAGCAGGCGAAATTTCTTGGCCGTCCGGTGTATCAAATCCTTCCGGTGCTCCTCCGGATAGCGAGGCAGTTGTTGCCGCAGGGACGCCCGTCATCATCGCTCGACGCGAGGAGCCGATATGTACGTCGGCGATTTTCCGCTCACCGCGCTGCTAGACGCGCAGGAACTCGGGCATGCGGTCGGCCATGAAGCGCCGGTGGCCTGCACCATCGTGGAGTACGGCCGGGACTGGCGGGCCGACTCAGACGACGCCCGCGTCCTGATATTCACTTCGTCCCCGCTGTCGCTGGAACTTGAGGTGATGGCCGGCCATGTCGTCGGCCAGATCGTCCCGCCGGGACCGGGGGAGATCCTGGTGGAAACGAGCGATGGGGCCACCTTCCAGGTCGAGGCCGACGACATCGGCTTCTTCGAACTCTCCGGCGGGCCGCGCGGTTCGGTCCGCCTGCGGTGCGATACCCCGGCGGGGCGGCTGATCACCGACTGGGTCTGCCTGTGACGCCCACCCGCGCGGGCTCAGGTCCCGAGCGCGATAAAGGAATACGCGGTCGCCTGGGCGACGGGATCGTCACCGACCGCCTGCCGGGCCAGGGTCAGGGCTCCGGCCAGGTCGGCCCCGGCTCTCAGGTGCTCGTGCAGGGCGGTCATGAGGGGGACCGTGGCGGGGTCGTTGACGGGAACCACGCTGGCCACCACGCCCGCGGAACCCAGCGAGATCAGCGCGCTGACCAACCCGAGGAGCTCGTCGGCACCGACCGGGGCGCCGACCGCGGAGCTGCAGCTGGACAAGACGACACGGTACGGGGCCTGCTTGAGCCGCTCCAGGTCGTACACCGTCAGCGGGCCGTCGTCGAGTTCGATCGCGGAGAAGAGCGGGCTGTCACTACGGAACGTGCCGTGCGCCGCCATATGCACCAGCCACGCGCCGTCCATGGCGGCCATAACCCGCTCCGCCGTAGCGTCGCCATCGGCCAGGACGACGGCGTCCGGGTACTGCGTGACCAGATGCCGGACCTCCGCGTCGCCCGTGAGCAGCCTGGGGCCGCCGACCAGGACGACTCTGTCGTCCTCCGGCCGGGCGGCGCGACGCGTACGCAGCCACGCGGACGCCGACGGGGTGACAGCCGTCGGCCGATCCCGCAGGGAGGGCATCAGGCCCCAGGGGACGGCGTGCAGCTTTCCGGTCGGCACCACGACTACGGGCCCGCCGCGCAGCAGCCGGACCGACTCGCCGAGCAGGCTCACCTCAAGGCGGCGGCCGATCTCGGCCAGGTCGAGCCGGTGGGTGCCGCGGCCGGCCCCCTCACGGCGCAGCGCGAACAGCGCATGAGCCAGCGCGTGAGTAGCCGCCTGAGCCGGGCCTACGTGCACCAGGTGGAGCCGGCCTGCGGTGGCCACGACGGCGTACCGCTGGCCGTCGACGTCGATGAGCTCCAGCAGGTCGGTGTCCCCGAGTTGGTCGAGCAGATCAGCCCTGCGGAAGGATTCGGTCTGGCCCGCTGCCACCGCCGGGGTGTGCAGGACGCGCTGGCGCACGGCGGCCTCGAGCCGGCGGCGTTCCCGCTCCAGTGCGGGGGGAGAGGCGCGGCTGTCCAGGGCGCTGTCCAGCCGGGCGGCGACGTTGCGCAGGGCGGCGAGGTCAGCGACCAGGTCGCTGTCATGGGGCGGGCGAACCGGGGTTATCCGGAGCACCGTACCGCGCCACCGCTCGCTCCATTCCAGGAGCAGCCGGGCGTCACCCCGGCGCACCGCGTGCCGCAAGGCCATTTCCGCGAGCAGCGCGCCGTTGGCGGTGGCCAAGGTCCGCAGCTCGGTGGCGCCGAGCGTGCGCAGGTGCAGGTCGAGCAGGGTCAGGCCGCGGTCGCAGGCGGCCAGCATGCCTCGCCAGCGCCCTTCGGCCTCGCACCAGGTCGCCTGGGCCAGCCAGCCGGCGCTGCGAGTGCGCAGCTGGCCCCGGTGCCGGGCGTTCGCGGCGGATCGCAGATGACGGGCGGCCTCATCGCGCCGGCCGCGAGCCAGCGCCACCCGGCCAGTGAACAGGTGGGCATCTACGGCACGTGCGGGGTCCAGCTCGTCCAGCCGCGCGGTCACTCTCTGGGTGGCTTTCAGCAGCGCGGCCGAACGGTCCTCACCCTCCGCGAACCGGCAGCGCAGCAGAACCAGTTCGGCTCGCGCCGCCCACCATGGACGCTGCTGGCGACGGAACAGCCGCAGGGCTTCGGCGCTGCGATCCTGCGCGAGGCTGAAGTCACTGGTCGCGGCGGCGGCGACGGCAGAGGAGTACAGCAGCTCGGCACGCCTGGTCGCCGAGCCGTGGTCTTGCTCGATCCTGGCCACTGCCGCATTGATCTCGCGAAAGGCATCTTGGGCCAGGCCGGCCGCCAGCAGCACCGTGCACTTGTTGACGAACAGGTCTGCCATGAAGATGTCGAGCCCGTCGAGCAGGGCCTGGGCATCGTCAAGGTAGGCGAGGGCGGCGGGGAGGTCGCCCCGGATGTGCGCGGCCAGCCCGCGCTCCAGGCGGGCGAATGCATAGTCTGCTCGCTGGCCGCATTCGAGCCACAGTGCCTCGACCCGGGCGTAGTCTCGGTCGGCCCGCTCGATATCGCCCATGGCGAGGTACACCGCTGCTCGGTGGTGCAGCGCACGCGCCTCCCAGACCAGGTCGCCGGTGTCGGACAGCAGGCCCACGGCGGCCTGGGCGTCCCGCAGCGCTTCGGCGTTGCGGCCGAGGACAAGGAAGGCGCCGACTCTGCGGATCAGGATCCGGCCCGCGAAGACTCCGCGACCGCTGCGCTCCACCAGGGAGTCCAGGACCGACAGGCCACGCCGGGGCTGCCCGGCCAGCACCAGGGCCAGGCCCAGGCTGGCCGAGATATCGGATTCGCGGTCCGGGTCCCCGGCCTGGCGCGCGAACCGGCGCGCGGCCTTGAACTCCTCGATCGCCTGACCGATATCGCCGAAGTCCCTGAAGACCACGCCGGCCGCCTGGTGCGCGACGGCCGCCTGCGCCGCCGACGGGTGCCGGGCCAGCACGTCACGAGCGGCGGCAAGCGCCTCCGATGGCCGCGACAATGCCAGGGCCAGCAGCTTGTCTGGTTCCCAGGTCACTGGAGCGGTGTCAGAAACGACCGGCATTTATGAATCGTATTTAGCGCGTCAGCATTCCGTCGAGACCATTATCCGAGCAGAGGTGGCATAAATGCCCGTAGACGACCGCACAAGGGCCCAGGCCCAACTGATCCTGAACGGCCATCCTGGCGCTGCGGCGCACCCCGCCCCTGACCGGTGGGATGACATCGACGATTTCGATTACCTCTACCGCGAGTACGCGATCCTCGCCCGCACGCAGGACGCGGAGGAGGTCGCCGCCGGGCTCAGGCAGATCCTCGACCAGGCGGGCTACGGAAACGTCCCGGAGGGCGAGGCGCGGGAGATCCGGCGCGAGACGGTCAGCAGGGGCCTCGTCCGGCTGACCGTGCCGGCTACGCCGACGCTGGTGCCGGACCTCATCGGCCGCCTCGACGAAGTCCTCGGGCGCGGTGTGGCCAGGCCCGATCATAAGGTCTACGTCTGCCCGAATTCCTGTCCCGCCACCGAGCCGATTGAGGTGCCGTCGGGCACCACGGAGCCTGTCCCGCCCCCCAGTTCGGACGCGGGAAACGACGGCGACGGCGTGTCCGTAAGCATCGTGGACACTGGGCTGATCCCGAACTCGGCCACAGGTCATCCTTGGCTCGCCGGAGTGCGGGGCAGAATGGAAAACCCGTACGTCTTCACCGACGACGACGGCGAGACGGTGATAGCTCCGTACGCCGGCCACGGGACGTTCGTCGCCGGGGTCCTCCGCTGCATGGCCCCGAAGGCCTCGGTCTTCGTGGAGCGGGCCTTCAACATCGCGGGCGCCGACTACGAGACGAACCTCGCGTCCAGCCTGGAGGACGCCCTCGACCGGAACCCGGACATCCTCGTGTTCACCTTCACCTCAGCGACCCACCGCGATCAGTCGCTGCACACCTTCGACGAGCTGTACGAACGGCGCATCCGCGGCATCAAGGGCCTGGTCGTGCTCGCGCCCGCGGGCAACGACGGGTCGTCACGCCCGATGTGGCCGGCCGCCCACCCGGGGGTGATCGCCGTGGGCGCCCTGGCCGCGAACGGGCGGGACCGGGCGGACTTCAGCGGCTTCGGCGGGTGGGTCGACGTCTACGCTCCGGGCGAAGACCTCATCAACGCCTTCCCCGAGGGAACCTACGTGTGCAGCGAGCCTCCCGTTGGGGAACACCGACAGTTCCACGGGATGGCCGTGTGGAGCGGGACGTCGTTCAGCACGCCGGTGGTCGCCGGGCTGATCGCGGCCCGGATGTCTCAGACCGGGGAGAACGGGCAGCAGGCCGCCGACGCGCTGCTCCGGTTTGCCCGCAGCCAAGCGGTTCCCGGAGTCGGTGCGGTGCTCTACCCCGGCCAGGCCAGCGGCGAGGCCAGCCGCTGAGGACTGGGCCGTCAGATGGCCTCCACCTTGGGGTAGGCGGGCTCCCACATGGCCTGGCGCACCCGCTCCGCCAGGCCGTCGAGCAGCACGTCGGACAGCCCCTCGGCCCGGGCGGCCCGGGCGACGGCTTCCGCGACCGCGGCGGACACCTCGCGCAGGCTGGTGACC
>JBAUAY010001367.1:0-6464 GCA_049676235.1 Streptosporangiaceae bacterium | reverse complement strand
CATCGCGATGGCGCGCGTGCTGCACGTACTGGCGCAGCCCGTGCGTCACCACCTCGGACATCGTTCGGCCCTCACGGGCCAGGCGAGCCCGGAGCCGCTGTCTTTGCTCCTGGTCCAGCCGAAAGGTCAGCAGCCGCCTGGAGCCCTGCGCGTTCACCTTGCCGCGGCGAGGGCCCGGTCAGGCACCGGGTCGGAATCCGTTGCGGTCACGGTGTGCTCGGCCTCGACGAGGTCGAGGTACCGGCGCGTCTCGGCGGCGCGCCTGCGCCGGCTCCAGCCGAGCAGCCGGCCCATGATCGCGCTCACCTCGGCCGCCGCGCCGGCGCCGGCGTCGGCCGACTCGATGAACAGGCGCGTCCGCCGCATCAGCACGTCCTCCACGTGCAGGGCGCTCTCGTGGGTGACCGCGTACGCGACCTCCGCCCGCAGATACGGGTGAGGTTCGGCCAGCGGACGGGCCAGCCCGGCGTCGGCCCTGATCGGGTGGAGCACTTCTTCGGCGAGCGTCCCGTACCGGCCGAGCAGGTGCTCCACCGCCGCGCGGGTAACTCCGTAGTCCTCGGCCAGCCGCCCCGCGGCGGGCTGGACGGCGGCCAGCCCATCCGCGCCGAGCAGCGGCACCTGTTCGGTGACCGACCCGGGCACCTCGCGCCCGACGTCGGCCACCGCGGCGTCGATCACGTCGCGCGCCATCAGCCGGTAGGTGGTGAACTTGCCGCCCGCGACGCTGACCAGTCCGGGTACCGGCGCGTCGACCACGTGCTCCCTGGACAGCTTGGTGGTGGGCTTGGAGCCGTTGTGGCCCACGCGGGGATCCACCAGCGGCCGCAGGCCTGCGTAGACCGCGATGACGTCGGTGCGGGTCAGCGGATGGGCCAGCACCCGGTTCGCGGCGGCCAGGATGTACCCGATGTCTTCCTCGGTCGCGGTCGGCTCGGCCCGGTCGCCGGACCAGTCGGTGTCGGTGGTGCCGACGATCCAGTGCTCGCCCCACGGGATGAAGAACAGCACGCTTTTGTCGGTCCGCAGGATCATCCCGGTGCTCGCGTCCACCGCCGCCCGCGGCACCACGATGTGCACGCCCTTGGACATCCGGACCCGGTAGCCGGCCTGCACCCCCGCCAGTTCGTGCACCTGGTCGGTCCACACCCCGGCGCAGACCACCACGACCTCTGCGGTCACCGTGATCTCGCGCCCGGACTCCTCGTCGCGCACCCGGGCGCCGGTCACCCGCGTCCCGCCGGGCTCCCGCAGCAGCCCGATGGCGCTGACCCGGGTCGCCACGACGGCGCTGTGCGCCGCCGCCGTGCGGGCCACGGTCAGCGTGTGCCGCGCGTCGTCGACCTGCGCGTCGTAGTACAGCATGGCGCCGGCGAGCCGGTCGGGGGACAGCGCCGGGGCGCGTTTCAGCGCGCCGCGGGCGGTCAGGTGCCGGTGATGCGGCACCGGCCTGCGGGGTCCCTCCATCGCGTCGTACAGGACCAGGCCCGCCCCGACGTAGGGACGCTCGACCACCTTCTTGTACAGCGGGTACATGAAGGAAACCGGTTTGACCAGGTGCGGGGCGAGCTTGGAAACGAGCAGGTCGCGTTCCCGCAGGGCCTCGTAGACCAGCTTGAAGTCGAACTGCTCCAGGTACCGCAGGCCGCCGTGGATGAGCTTGCTCGACCGGCTCGAGGTGCCCGAGGCCAGGTCGCGCGCCTCCACCAGGGCCACCCGCAGCCCCCGGGACGCCGCGTCCAGGGCGGCCCCCGCCCCCGTGATGCCGCCGCCGATGACCAGCACGTCGAACCGCTCGGTTGCCAGCCGACTGAGCATCGCGGCCCGGTCGCGGGCGTCGAGAACGCCGTTACTCGCCATCACAATCCCCCATGCAGTTGTGCTCGTCCCACCCCTAGAGTATGTACATCGTCAACCTGCCCGCAAACCGTGACATGGCGTAGCGATGAACAGCGGTTGAAAAGGAGACACAGTGGCCGATTTCGTCGGGGCCATCGATCAGGGCACCACGAGCACGAGGTTCATGGTCTTCGACCATTCCGGAGCCGAAGTGGCCAGGCACCAGCTGGAGCACACGCAGATCATGCCCAGGCCCGGCTGGGTGGAGCACAACCCGATCGAGATCTGGGAACGTACCTGCGCCGTCATCATGACCGCGCTGAACTCCAAGAACCTGCGCCCCTCGGACCTGGCCGCGCTCGGCCTGACTAACCAGCGGGAGACGACGCTGGTGTGGAACCGGCGCACCGGACGCCCGTACGGCCACGCGATCGTATGGCAGGACACCAGGACCGACCGGATCGCCGCCGCCTTGGACCGGGACGGCCGAGGCGACGTGATCAGGCATAAGGCCGGCCTGCCGCCGGCTACCTACTTTTCCGGCGGCAAGCTGCAGTGGATGCTCGCCAGCATCGACGGCCTGCGGGCGGACGCCGAGCGGGGCGACGCCATCTTCGGCACGGTAGACACCTGGCTGCTGTGGAACCTCACCGGCGGCGTCTCGGGCGGCGTCCACGTCACCGACGTCACCAACGCCAGCCGCACCATGTTGATGAACCTTCAGACGCTCGACTGGGACGACGAGCTGCTTGGCTTCTTCACGGTCCCGCGGCAGATTCTGCCCCGGATCCGGCCGTCGTCGACGCCCGAGCCCTACGGGATGACGTCGCCCCGGGGCCCGTTCGCCGGCTCGCTGCCGATCACCGGCGCCCTCGGCGACCAGCAGGCCGCCACCGTCGGGCAGGTCTGCCTGGCCCCCGGTGAGGCCAAGAACACCTACGGCACGGGTAACTTCCTGTTGCTGAACACCGGGACGGACATCGTCCGTTCCGCCCACGGGCTGCTCACCACGGTGTGCTTCAAGTTCGGCGCGGAGCCGGCCGTCTTCGCGCTCGAGGGGTCGATCGCGGTGACCGGCGCCGCCGTCCAGTGGCTGCGCGACCAGCTCGGCATCATCAGCGGCGCGGCGCAGAGCGAGGCGCTCGCCCGGCAGGTCGACGACACCGGCGGCGTCTACTTCGTGCCGGCCTTCTCCGGGTTGTTCGCGCCGTACTGGCGGGCCGACGCGCGCGGCGCGATCGTCGGGCTGTCCAGGTTCCATACCAGCGCGCACCTGGCCCGCGCCACCCTAGAGGCCATCGCCTACCAGACCAGGGATGTGGTCGAGGCGATGGAGCAGGATTCCGGCGTGCGCCTGGAGGTGCTCAAGGTGGACGGCGGGGTGACCGCCAACGACCTGTGCATGCAGCTGCAGGCCGATATCCTCGGCGTACCGGTGAGCCGGCCGGTGGTGGCCGAGACCACCGCGCTCGGAGCCGCGTACGCGGCCGGGCTGGCCACCGGGTTCTGGCGGGATACCGCCGAGCTGCGCGCCAACTGGCACGAGTCGAAGCGCTGGCAGCCGTCGTGGACGCCGGACCGCCGCGCGGACGGCTACGCCGGCTGGCGTAAGGCAGTCCAGCGCACCCTGGACTGGGTGGACGTCGGCTAGGGTTGGAATCCGACCCACGGATCGTAGTCGACCTCCAGCGGTTCCTGCGGCGGCCGCTCGGCCTCCGGGACATGCTGCAGGTTGAGGCGGATCCGGTACCAGCTCGAGCTGCGGCCGCGCATCGAGTCGACCAGGACGTCGGCGGGCTCGAGCTTCGGCCATACCGCGGCATGCCGGACCTTCCACCGCTCCAGGCCTGTCATGGCCTCGTCCTTGCTGGCCGCCCGCGCGATCTCGATCAGCGGCTTCGTGCTCTGCCTTCGGCCGGTCCCCGAGCTCCCGGCTGTGCGCCGCTTGGACGGCTGGACCCGGGGTGCCTCACCGGCCTGCTTGTCATAGTGCGGCGGCCACGGCGCGTCGGGCAGGCCCGCTGCCTCGTCCCTGGCCGCCAGCTCGAGCAGCCCGTCCAGCGACCCGGCCGCGTCGTCCATCTCCGCCCAGGGGTCGCCGATCTGGGCGAACCGCGCCGGGACGGTGCCGATGGTGTACTCCGCCGGATCGCAGGAAGGCACTTCCGCCCACGTCAGCGGCGCAGACACCCGGGCGTCGGCGACCGGGCGGATGGAATAGGCGGACGCGACCGTGCGGTCCTTGGCGTTCTGGTTGTAGTCCACGAAGACGCCGTGCCGCTCTTCCTTCCACCACTTGGATGTGGCCAGCTCGGGCGCCCGCCGCTCGATCTCCCGCGCCACCGACACCGCGGCGCGGCGCACCTCGCCGAACTCCCACCGCGGCTGGATCCGGGCGTAGATGTGGATGCCGCGCGACCCGGAGGTCTTCGGCCAGCCGGTCAGCCCGAAATCCGCCAGTACGCCCCTGGCCACCACGGCCACGTCCCTGATCTGCGGCCATTCCACGCCGGGCACGGGGTCCAGGTCGACCCGGAGCTCGTCCGGGTGGTCCAGGTCGGTGGCGCGCACCGGGTGCGGGTTCAGGTCGATGCAGCCGAGGTTGATCACCCAGGCCAGCGCGGCCTCATCGGCGACCACCACCTCGTCCGCGGTGCGGCCGGAGGGGAAGCGGAGCTCGACGGTGCCGATCCAGTCCGGCCGCTTCTCCGGCGCCCGCTTCTGGAAGAACGGCTCGCCCTCGGCGCCGTTCACGAACCGCTTCAGGGCCATCGGCCGCCCGCGCACGCCGCCGAGCGCCCCCGGTGCCACGGCCAGGTAGTAACGCACCATGTCCAGCTTGGTGACCCCGGCCCGCGGGAAGAACACCTTGCTCGGATTGCTGATCGCGACCTCACGGCCCGCCAGTTCCAGCACCATCTTCGGCTCAGCCACGGCGGCTCCCTGACGCTGTGCTCCCTGACGCTGTGCTCCCTGGAGCAGGGCCCCGCAGGATCTCGGCGAGGTTGAAGCTGACCGGCTCCTCCAGCTGGGCGTAGGTGCACGAGCGCGGCTCGCGGTCCGGCCGCCAGCGGGCGAACTGCGCCGTGTGCCGGAAGCGCGGGCCCTCCATGTGGTCGTAGCGGACCTCGACCACGCGCTCCGGGCGCAGCGGGATGAACGACAGGTCCTTGTCCGCGTTCCACCGGCTGGCCATGGCCGCCCGGGGGGTCCGCTCGCCCGACTGGTGTTGCGCCCAGTTCCACGGGTGCTGGTCGAAGCTAGTGACCAGCGGCTGCAGCTCGGTAAACAGCTCCTTGCGCCGCTCCATCGGGAAGGCACCGACCACCCCGACGCTGGCTAGCTTCCCGTCGTCTTTGTACAGCCCGAGCAGCAGGGACCCGATGCGGTCCTCCCCGCTCTTGTGAGTCCGGTAGCCGGCCACCACGCAGTCCGCGGTGCGCTCGTGCTTGACCTTCAGCATCACCCGCCGGTCCGGCTCGTAGATCCCGCCGGCCGGCTTGGCGATCAGCCCGTCTAGGCCCGCGCCCTCGAACCGGCTGAACCAGCCGGTGGCGACCTCCCGGTCGGTGGTGGTCGGGGTCAGGTGGATGGAAGAGCCTGCCGTGGTAAGCACGCCCTCCAGCGCGGCCCGGCGCTCGGCGAACGGCCGTTCCATGTAGTCGGAATCCCCCAGCGCGAGCAGGTCGAACGCGATGAAGTGCGCCGGCGTCTGGGTCGAGAGCAGCTCGACCCGGCTGGCCGCAGGGTGGATGCGGAGTTGCAGCGCGTCGAAGTCCAGCCGCCGGCCCTCGGCATCCGGAATCACGATCTCCCCGTCGATCACGCAGCGCTCAGGCAGTTCGGCCTTGATCGCGGACGCTAGTTCGGGGAAGTAGCGCGTCATCGGCCGCTCGTTCCGGCTGCCGATCTCGACCTCGTCGCCGTCGCGGAACACGATCGACCGGAAGCCGTCCCACTTCGGCTCGAATACGTAGTCCCCGCTCGGGATCGCGTCGGTTGGCTTGGCCAGCATCGGCGCCACCGGCGGGTTGACAGGAAGATCCATGCCCCAGCTTCCATCGTCATGACCGCTACGCGGTTTTCTTGCTCACTACCCACGACGATCATGCCGCACCAGGATCACCGGCGTGGACGTGCGGCAGGAGGAATCGGCCCGCGTCGGCGCCAGCGGTCGTCTCCTATAGCGTGGGTGCCCACGTCTCGCTGCGCTTCCACAACTCCGCGGCCAGCTCGGGCGTCGCTACCCCGCTCGGCGCGCGCTCCGCGCACTTGTCATAGAACAGCCCGCTGTCCTGCGCCACGTCCGGCGAGGTGGCGCAGTACAACGACGTCTGGGCGCCGTCAGTGGTGGACAGCATGCGCCTGGTGACAATCGGGCGGACCGGCCACGGCACCCGCCGCCAGATGTCGGAGGCCACCACCCCCGGGTGCAGCGCGTACGTGGTGACCCCGGTGCCCGCCACGCGCCGGGCGAGTTCCTGCGTGAACAGCACGTTGCACAGCTTGGAGACCGCGTACTCGGGCAAGCCCGTCAGGCCGCGGGCGGGCCGGCGCAGCGCCTCGAAGTCGATGCCCTTGGCCGAGTAGTGGGCGTCGCTGGACACCGTCACCACCCGGGCCGG
>JBAUAY010001366.1:0-8047 GCA_049676235.1 Streptosporangiaceae bacterium | reverse complement strand
GCGGGAGACGGCGGCCGGGTCTATGTCCCTTCCGCTAGGGTCGGCGGGAGGCACAGGTCTGGCGTGCGGAGGGATGTGTGGACACCGATTTTGACACCATGCAACGGCCGGACGCTCCCGATGCCGTCGCACCTGATGGTTCGGACGTACGGGTTCTGCTGCGGCTCGGCCGTGGCTCGATGGCCCACTTCGAGCTGGGAGCGGGCCGGATCTCGCGGGCGGTGGCCCACCGCGCGGTGGATGAGATCTGGTACGTCCTGGCCGGACAGGGCCAGATGTGGCGGCGCCAGCAGGAGCGGCAGGAGACCGTCCCGCTGCGCCCCGGTACCTGCGTGTCCATTCCCTCGGGCACGCATTTCCAGTTCCGGTCCGACGGTGACGGCCAGCTGGCGGCAGTCGGCGTGACGATGCCGCCCTGGCCGGGCGACGACGAGGCGTATGACGTCCCTGGTAAATGGCCCGCCGATGCCCCCGGCGTTCCACGATGACCGACGCATGGCACCCTGCCCCGGACGCCGACCTCTCAGGCAGAATAGCCTTCGCTGCGAAGAGGTGGTGGGCATGCAACCAGGGCAAGAGCCTCAATGGCGGCCGCTGAAACGCCACGACAGCCATGTGGCGGAACAGATGGTGCATCGGGCGGCGGAACTGGCCAGGGATTCCCACGCGCAGACGCGGTATGCGGCGGTCCTGGTGAAGGACGGCAGTCTGCTGGCCTGGGGAACTAACGGCGTGCCCTTCCCCGGGGAAGATCATTGCTACTGCAAGTTCGGCGAGTCCGCCCACCATGACCGCTGCCGGACCCATGCGGAGCAGCGCGCGATCACGCTGGCCCGTGAGGGTGACGGCTGGCGGATGCTGCAGGGATCGAAGCTGATATACGTGCGGCTCGAGGCTGACGACTCGGTCCGGCTGGACAAGCCGCATTTCTGTGCCCGCTGCAGTCGCCTCGCGTTGTCACTGGGCGTGGCGGAGTGGATCTTCGCCCTGTCAGACGGGCTGGTCGGATACTCCTCGGCTGACTACGACCAGATCGCTCAGCTCAGATGGTAGACGTCATGGACCGGGCCGGCCCCTGGCCACGCCCTCCGCGGCCGCGGGGCGGACACTGAATTCATGCGTTATCTAAGCACCGCCACCGCCACCGCCACCAAGATTTCCCGGATCGGGCTGGGCACCTGGCAGTTCGGCTCCCGGGAGTGGGGGTACGGCCAGTCGTATGCCGGGCAGGAGGCGCACGCTATCGTCCGCCGGGCGGTCGAGCTGGGAGTCACCTTGTTCGACACCGCCGAGATCTACGGTTTCGGGCGCAGCGAGCGGATCCTCGGCCAGGCGATCGGCGAAGACCGGGAGTCGATCTTCCTGGCGACGAAGATCTTCCCGCTGCTGCCGGTCGCCCCGGTCGTCGAGCAGCGCGCGGTGGCCAGCGCGAACCGGCTCGGAACCCGCCGGCTCGACCTGTACCAGGTACACCAGCCCAATCCGCTGGTCAAGGACGGAACGATCATGCGCGGCATGCGCGCGCTGCAACGGGTTGGCCTGGTGAGCGAGGTCGGCGTCAGCAATTACTCCCTGGAACGCTGGCGTGCCGCCGAGCACGCGCTGGGCAGCCGGGTGCTGAGCAACCAGGTCCGCTACAACCTCGTCGACCGGTCCCCGGAGCGTGACCTGCTGCCGTTCGCCGAATCGACCGGTCACGTCGTGATCGCCTACAGCCCGCTGGCCCAGGGGCTGCTGTCCGGCAAGTACCACCGGGGCAGCCGGCCGGTGAACCGCGTCCGGGCCACCAGCCCGCTGTACCTGCCCGAGAACCTTGACCGGGCCGGCGACCTGATCGCTACCCTGCGCCAGGTGGCGGACGCGCATTCCGCCACGCCGGCCCAGATCGCCCTGGCCTGGGTCATTCACTCGCCCGCCGTAGTCGCCATACCGGGCGCATCGAGCGTGCAGCAGCTCGAGAGCAACGTCGCCGCCGCCAGCATCGATCTCACCGAGGATGAGTACCAGGCCCTGCACACGGCGGCCACCCGGTTCCGTCCCATCACCGGACCGGCGGTTCTTCCCCGCCTGATCCGGGCACGCTTCAGCTAGTGCACCCTAGACGGCATCTTCCCTAGTCATTCCAACTTGCAGGGCGGCCTTCGTGACAGATGATGAGCGGGACCCGGCGGCGTGTGCGGCGGATATTGACGCGGCCAGGGAACGGATGATCGGCTTCGTGAGCGGCTGCAGCGACGAGGAATGGGGCGCGGCGCCGCTGAAGGCAGACCCCCGGCCGGTGGCGGTGGTCGTGGATCACGTCGCGCACGCCTATGAGTACCTGGCCGGCTGGATCAGCCAGTTCGTCGCGGGGCAGTCGGTCGAGGTGAACGGCAGCGTGGTCGACGCTCTCAACGCCCAGCATGCCCGCGACGCCGCGGCGGTGAGCAAAACCGAGGCTACCGAGCACTTGCGCCGCAGCGGGGAGGCCATCAGCGTGCTGGTTGCGGGCCTCAGCCCCGCCGACCTAGCCGCCGGGGATGGCAGGGTGCGGCGCCTGGCGCAGATCGCCGCCCGGCATGCCGATGAGCACCGTTCCGACATCGAAACCGCCCTGGCCGCGAGCGGCACTGCCTGAACGCCCCTCGGTCGGCGGCGCTACCGCGTCGAGCCGAGGCCAACGGCGGCCAGAATTGCGAACAAGATGGTCGCCATGGCGAACACGCCATGCGCCACCACGATCAGGGTGGGCGGGTGCCGGGCTCGCGGTGGGTCATCCATTGCAGGACCGGATGCTGCGTCGGCTGGAGCGGCTTGCGCGGCCGGGATAGCTGTGGCCCTCAGGGAGCGCTCGGGAAGCGAGAGAAGCAGCATGGCCAGGCCGAGACCGATCACCGGCAGCAGGAGTCCGCTGGCGATCCAGGCCACGCTAGTCAAGCCGGTCACCAGGTAGGCGATCCAGGCCAGGAGGCCAGTCACGGCCAGCCCGAAGTGCGCGACGATCATCGTTGGCCGGACCTTAGCGTGCCCGGCGCGGGCCCGCCGGAGGCCGCCGCGGGCGATCCACCGGACCGTCATCGCCGAGCCCAGCCCGGCCGTGATAAGCCAGGTGACCAGGGCCACCAGGCCGAGTGTGGTCCGGCTGACCGGCCGAGCCGGCTGGGCTGCCGGTGCGGATACGGGCGGCTGGCTGCGTTGTTCGGGGACCGAGGCGGCCAGGTGAGCCAGGAAAGGGCTGAACTTCGCCACGCGTTTACGCTGGCCCACCTTTCCGCCCGGGCCGATAGCCATCACGTGCAAGGCGCTGCCGACCGCGAAGTTGACCTGAGCTCTCGTCAGGCCCTGGCATGCGGCCGGTACCGAGGTGACGGTGACGTGATGCTTGATGGCGCTGATGCCGAATTGGATGCACGATTCCACCGAAGCTCGCCGCGGGCCCGCAGACTGATGAGAGCACCCGGCGGCCAGCCCGGCCAGCATGACGCCCGCCACGGCGGAGGCCCCGATGGCACACCTCCGCCGCGTCGGCCGCACGCTCATACGCCAAGCTCATAACATCAACAGCCTGACTCGGCAAGCCCAGTGCATGACGGTCCTTTCTTACACCGAACCGGCGCAGCCAGCGCCCACCGAGGAAGAGCAGCCGTGGTTCCCGGCGACCGCCGGGAACTACGCCGGGCAAGTCAGAGTCTTGCCGCGTCGGGCCGGGCGTGGTGAGCTGTCCATCGCGGCCTGGCCCGTTCGTCGTCAGGGCGAGAGCGTCCGAGTAAAAGGAGGAGCATGATGAGCGTTCTGCGGATCGTATCGGCCGATGAATGGCTCGCCGAGCGCAAGGAGCTGCTGGCGGCAGAGGAGCAGGCGGCCGAGGCACTGGCTAATGTCCGGGAGCGCCGCCGGGAATTGCCGGCCGTCCGGGTGGAGAAGGAATACGTGTTTGACGGGCCAGCCGGGACGGTGAGGTTGCCGGACATGTTCGGGGGCCGGCTCCAGCTGATCGTCCAGCACTTCATGTTCGACCCGGCCTGGGACGAAGGCTGCCCGGTCTGCTCTTACCAGGCCGACAGCGTGGGCAACCTTGCGCACCTGCACGCCCGCAACACCACGTTCGCTGCGGTGTCCCGCGCGCCGATCGGCAAGATCGAGCCGTTCCGGCAGCGGATGGGCTGGTCGTTCCCGTGGTACTCGTCTCTGGGCAGCGACTTCAACTACGACTTCCACGTGACGCACGACGAGGAGGTCGCGCCGATCGAGTGGAACTTCAGGACCAAGCAGGAACTGATCGCCGCCGGCACGCCGTACTTCGCCCGGCCGGGCGAGCAGGGCGGTGTCAGTGTCTTCTACCGCGACGGCGACACCGTTCTGCATACCTACTCGGGCTATCTCAGCGTCGCCGACCTGCTCTGCTGTACTGACCAGTACCTGGACCTGACCACGCTCGGCCGACAGGACGAGGACGTGGAGCTGCGGCACCACGACAGGTACGGGCGTCCCTAGAGCTGGCCGACGTCGGTGATCCGCAGCACGGCCGAGCCTGCCTCGTCCGAGGCAGTCAGGTCGACGATGGCGCTGATGCCCCAGTCGTGATCGCCCGCGGGATCGTCGAAGATCTGCCGGAGGACCCAGTGGCCAGGCTGCTGGTCGATGATCAGCAAACCCGGGCCGCGCGCGTCCGGGCCGGTGCCGATCTCGTCGTGCACCTCGAAGTAGCCCTCCAGCGCGTCGGCCCATGCGTCCTGATCCCATCCGCAGGACGCGTCCAGGTCGCCGAGCTCGGCGTAGTGGCCGAGCGCGGCCAGCCTGACCCGCTGGAACAGCGCATTGCGCACCAGCACCCGGAAGGCGCGGACGTTGGCGGTAACCGTGGCGGGCCGCGTCTCCGCCACGGCAGCCGGGTCGGCCAGCGGGTTGCGCAGCCGTTCCCACTCGTCGATCAAGCTGGAGTCGACCTGGCGGACGATCTCGCCCAGCCATTCGATCAGGTCGCTCAGCTCCTCGGTCTTGGCCTCGTCGGGCACGGTCTGGCGCAGGGCCTTGTAGGCGTCGGCCAGGTAGCGCAGCACCAGGCCCTCGGAGCGGGACAGCCCATAGAAACCGACGTACTCGGTGAAGGTCAGCGCCCGCTCGTACATGTCGCGGACCACCGACTTCGGCGATACCTCGTAGTCGGCCACCCAGGGGTGGCCGCGCCGGTAGATGTTGTACGCGCCCTCGAGCAGGTCCGCCAGCGGCCTGGGGTAGGTGACCGAGTCCAGCAGGTCGAGCCGCGTCTCGTAGTCGACGCCGTCCGCCTTCATCTGGGCCACGGCCTCCCCGCGCGCCTTGAACTGCTGGGCGGACAGCACCTGACGCGGGTTGTCCAGCGTCGACTCGATGACCGACAGCACGTCCAGCGGGTAGGACGGCGACTCGCGATCGAGAATCTCGATGGCGGCCAGCGCGAACGGCGATAGCGGCTGGTTGAGCGCGAAGTCGAACTGCAGGTCAACGGTGAGCCTGACCATGCGGCCATCAGCGTCCGGCTCGTCCAGCCGTTCCACCACACCGCCGGCCAGCAGCGCGCGGTAGATCGCGATCGCCTGGTGGATGTGTTTGCGCTGGGCCGGGCGGTCCTCGTGGTTGTCGGTCAGCAGGTGGCGCATGGCGGCAAACGCGTCGCCCGGGCGGTCGATGACGTTGAGCACCATCGCGTGCGTGACCTTGAAGCTCGACGTCAGCGGTTCTGGATCGGCGGCGACGAGGCGTTCGAAGGTCGGCTTGCCCCAGGAGACCATTCCCTCGGGCGGCTTCTTCCGCACCACCTTGCGCCGCGCCTTCGGGTCATCGCCTGCCTTGGCCAGGGCGCGCTCGTTCTCGACCACGTGCTCAGGCGCCTGGACCACCACCCGGCCGGACGTGTCGTATCCGGCCCGGCCGGCCCGCCCGGCGATCTGGTGGAACTCGCGCGCCTGCAGCAGCCGGGTCTTGTTCCCGTCGTACTTGGAAAGCGCGGTGAACAGGACGGTGCGGATCGGGACGTTGATGCCCACGCCCAGGGTGTCGGTACCGCAGATGACCTTCAGCAGCCCGGCTTGGGTCAGGGTCTCCACCAGCCGGCGGTACTTGGGCAGCAGGCCGGCGTGATGGACGCCGATGCCGTGCCGCACCAGCCGGGACAGGGTCTTGCCGAAGCCAGCCGCGAACCGGAAGTCGCCGATCAGGTCGGCGATGGCGTCCTTCTCCGCGCGGGTGCAGACGTTGATGCTCATCAGCGCCTGCGCCTGCTCCAAGGCGGCCGCCTGGGTGAAGTGCACCACGTAAATAGGCGCCTGACCCGTGCTGAGCAGCTCCCGCAGCGTCTCGTGCAGCGGCTCGGTGACGAAGGAGAAGACCAGCGGCACCGGGCGCTCGGCGGAGTGGATCACCGCGGTCGGCCGGCCGGTGCGCCTGGTCAGGTCCTCCTCGAACCTGCTGACGTCTCCCAGCGTCGCGGACATCAGCACGAACTGCACGCGGGGGAGTTCGAGCAGAGGTACCTGCCACGCCCAGCCGCGATCGGGATCGGCGTAGAAATGGAACTCGTCCATCACCACCTGGCCGACGTCGGCCTCGGCGCCGTCCCGCAGCGCGATGCTGGCCAGCACCTCCGCGGTGCAGCAGATGATCGGGGCCTGCGGGTTGACGCTGCCGTCCCCGGTCATCATGCCGACCTGGGCCGGGCCGAACGCGTCGCACAGGTCGAAGAACTTCTCCGACACCAGCGCCTTGATAGGCGCGGTGTAGAAGGTGCGCCTGCCGTCGGCCAGCGCGGCGAAGTGGGCGCCCGCGGCGACCAGGCTCTTGCCCGACCCGGTGGGGGTGGACAAGATGACGTTCGCCCCCGACACGATCTCGATGAGCGCTTCCTCCTGGTGCGGGTACAGCGCCAGCCCGCGCCGCTTGGACCACCCGGCGAAGGCGTCGAAGACGACGTCCGGGTCGGGCGTCGCAGGGAGCAAGTCAGTAAGGGTCATGGCGTTCCAATAGTGCCCTGTTCCGGCGACCACCTAGGTCATCTCGGGTCTAGGGCGAGCCGTGCCTCCGCGGGAAAGTCTTCACGGCGAATGGCAGCGAGAAGAAGGGGATACCGAAAATAAATAGCAGCAGGAAGAGCTGCGGTATTCCGGCGAACCACCGATACCAGGTTCCGGTCCGCCCACCGCACCATCCCCAAGACATGACTACCGAACGGGCCGAGCCGCGTGCTGGTCGCAAACGAGCACGAGCAGGCCGGCTTCAGACGGCCAAGCCGCTAACGACGTTTAAAAGCGCACCGCAGGCCCGGACGGCCCGGTCAAAGCCGACCGCGGCGGCCGCCCATCAAGGGATCGCTGTTCCTGCCGCGCGGCGAGCAGCACGCTCACGGTGAAGAGCAAGACCCCGGTCATGGTGATCGCCCAGAGGATCCATGCGGAACCGCCGATGAGCACCGCGCCGCCGAGAGCGGCGGCGGCGATGATCGCACCGGTGCTCCAGGCGACCACCCGGTCCGGCATCCGGGCGGGCCGGGCCGCGACCGGGCCGGCCGGGATGTCGGCGGTGATCGCGGTCAGGTCCGCGTGGGTGTGCCCGGCGAACGCCTGGCCGACCCGCGCCTCGAACTCGTCCTCGGTCAGCCGCTCGGCCACGTACGCGGCCTTGAGCGCGTCGATCACGGCCTCACGGTCGGCTTGGGACGCCCTGAGCTGACCACCGCGCGCTGCCGCTGCCGTCCTGCGGTCTTCCGGTCCTGTCGTCACCGGCGCCTCCCGCGAACCCGAACCTGCCCAGATAAAGCGTAACCCGGCTGCTCCCCGGTTAGTGATTCGCACCGGACCGCCCGCCGGATCGACCCGGGCCAGCCAGGCGGCGCGGAGGTGCACCGGCCGCTCCGGCACCAGCCGGGTCACGCGTGACCGAGCCAGCAGGCGCCCATCCTGCCGGACCTCAAGCCGGGCCAGCCGGCGGAACTCCTGGCTGCGCAGCACGAACCGGCCCAGCGGGGGAGGGGCCAAAGACGCATCGGACGCGATCGCGTTCGGCGAGATCCACCGCAGCGGCGGCTCGACCCGTA
>JBAUAY010001365.1:0-4470 GCA_049676235.1 Streptosporangiaceae bacterium | reverse complement strand
CTGCTGGCCGGGGGCAAGGCCGACGTCCAGGGTGAGCTGATCAGGACCCGCGGCTTCCGGCTACGGACCAGGGCGCCCGCCACGCCGCTGACCATCGCGGCGTTCGGCCGCGGCGCGGTCCGGGTCGCGGCCGAGCAGGCCGACCGGATGGTCATCAACCTGGTGACGCCGAAGTCGGCGGCCCGGCTGGTAGAGACGCTGCACGACGAGTGCCGCGCGGCGGGCCGGCCGGTGCCGCCGGTGGCGGCCTGGCTGGCGGCCGTCGTCGATCCGTCCGAGGCGGGTATCGAGCAGCTGCGGCGGGGGCTGGTCTCCTACATGTCCGCGCCCGGTTACGACGAGATGTTCGCCGAGGCCGGGTTCGGCGACGTGGTGCGCTTCGCCCGGACGCGGCCGCACCCGAGTGAACTGCTGGCCGCGATCCCGCCCGAGATCGTCGGGCACGTCTCGCTCGTCGGCGACGAGCCAGCCGTCCGGGCCCGGCTGGCCGAGTATGCGGCCGCGGGCGTGGACGAGATCGCGCTGGTACCCGGGTCGAGCGACGCGGATCCGGCCGGGGTGGCTACGCTGACCGCGCTGGCCCCGTAGGGCTGGCATCGTAGGGCTGGCCCCGTAGGGAGGAACAGTGGGACTGCATCCGGCGGAGCGGGTCCTTCAATACCGCGCGGCGGGCTACTGGAACGACGACATGATCGATGCGCTGCTGCGCGAGCGGGTCCGGCAGCACGGCGACATCCCGGCAATCGTCGACCCGCTGAACCGGGACGCGCTGATGGACGGCCCGTTCCGCTCGCTAACCTGGCCGCAGCTCGACGAGCAGGTCTCCCGGCTGGCGCAGGTGCTGCTGGAGGCGGGCATCGGGCCCGGCGACGTGGTCGGCGTCCAGCTGCCGAATACCGTCGAGATCGTCGTCGCGTTCCTGGCCATCGTCCGGATTGGCGCGATCGTGGCCCCGTTCCCGGTGCAGTACCGCGCCTGGGAGCTCACCCACCTGTCCAACGTCGCCCAGGCCAGGCTGTTCATCACGGCCGGCCGGATCGGCCAGCGGCGGGCGGCCGAAGAAATCGCCGGGCTGCGCGAGCAGATCCCGTCGCTGCGGGCGGTGGCCGCGTTCGGGTCCGATCTGCCGGACGGCGTGCTCGGGCTGGACGAGGGCATCGCGGCGGCCGAGGACCGCAGCGGGCTGGCCGCGCACCTGGCCGGTTTCTGCCCTGACCCGAACGACTGCGTCACGATCTGCTGGACCTCGGGAACCGAGAGCACGCCCAAGGGCGTCCAGCGGACCCACTACGACTGGATGGCCATGTGCACGGGCACGGTGGAAGGCCCGGACCTGACCGCCGGCGACGTTCTGCTCAACCCGTTTCCGATGGTGAACATGGCCGGCATCAACGGCATGTTCCTGCCGTGGCTGAAGGTCGGCGGGCTGCTCGTGCAGCATCACCCGTTCGACCTGGCCACGTTCCTGCGGCAGATCGAGCAGTACCGCGCGACGTACACGGTCGCGCCGCCGGCGCTGCTCACCACGCTGCTGCATAACGAGGCGCTGCTGGCGCAGACCGACATCTCCTCGCTGCGCATGCTCGGCTCCGGCTCGACTCCGCTGGCGCCCAGCCTGCTGCAGGGCTGGCACGACAGGTACGGCATCGAGATCATCAACTTCTACGGCTCCAACGAGGGCATCGCTCTGCTCGGCACGCCGAAGGACATTCCCGACCCCGCGGTGCGGGCGCTGTACTTCCCGCGCTACGGCGCCCGGACCTGGTCGATCTCCATGTCCCGCCGGACGCTGGCACGGATCGTGGACCCGGCTACCGGCGTGGAGATCACCGAGGCGGGCGTCCCCGGCGAGCTGCGCATCAAGGGGCCCGGTGTGTTCCCCGGGTACCTGCCCGCCAGCGGCGTGCCCGACCCGTTCGACGAGGACGGCTACCTGAAGACCGGCGACATCCTGGCCATCGCCGGCGACGACCTGGAGTACCTGCACTACGTCGACCGGTCCAAGGACATGGTCGTCCGCGGCGGCATGAAGATCTCGGCGGCCGAACTCGAGGGCTTCATCTCCGGCCACCCGAAGGTCGCCGACGTGGCCGTGGTGGCCTACCCCGATGAGGTGCTCGGCGAGCGCGTCTGCGCCATCGTGGTGCCCCGCCCGGGCCAGACCGTGACGCTGGCCGAGATCGTGAGGTACCTGCGCGGCCTCGGCATCGCCACGTTCAAGCTGCCCGAGCGGCTTGAACTGCGGGCCGAGCTGCCGCGCAACCCGCTCGGCAAGATCCTCAAGCGCGAATTGCGGGACGAATTGCGCCATTGAGGAATACGTCGCGGCCGGAAGTCAGCACGATGGAGCATTCAGCCGGCTATGACCGGCACGATGGAGCATCGTGCCGGCGTGATTCCCGGGCCGGGGCTGATGGAGGGCTCGGGTCGCGCGAGCGGGACCCGGCCGCGGGCTCAGGTTGCGGAGCAGTGGGGGGCCGGCGGCGGGACGTCCAGGGTGGGGTTGCGGTCGAAGAAGCCGGTGGGCTTGAGCACGAAGCCACAGCGGGCGACGGGCATGACGGGCCAGTCCTCCGGACGCGGGACATGGGTGGGGCCGAACGTGTGCCAGAGGACGATGTCGGCGCCGTCGATCTCGCGGTCGGCGGCGATGAACGCGGGAAGGCCCGCTCCCCCGGGATGCTGGTTGACGAAGTCGCCGGCCGGGTAGCGCTGGTCCGGGTCGTAGCGGGTGACCCAGAGGTGGTTGGCCGCGAACCCGGCCCGTTTGGCTAGCGTCGAGTCCGGATCGGCGAGCAGCACCGGCGCCGACTCCGGGTAGAGCGTGTAGCTGGTCGGGCGGCCGAACCGGTTCGCCTGCTCGGTGCTGACAATCCGCCAGGTCCGGCCGCGCGCGCCGTCCGCGCGGCGGCCCGCCTGCGACTCACGGGTCAGCCGGGTCACCTGCTGCACGATGGCGTTGCCGTACGGGTTGTCCGGGCCGATCGGCAAGCCGGTGACGTCGACCTCTTCCACCGCGTTGGCCAGCCCGTCCACGGTCATGTCCAGCCGGGCGCTGAACAGGTGCTGGTGCACCGCGCCGGCCAGGCCGGGCGCGACCTCGGTGGCGTACGGGTGCTCGCCGCCCGGGTGGGCCGAGGTGAACAGCACCCCGGTCGCCTTGATCTCGAGCTCGATCGTGCCGTCCAGGTAGAAGTACCAGTAGAAGCCGTAGTCGTAGTTGCCGACCGTGGTGAAGTAGGAGACCACGAGCCGGCGCTGGCGGCGGGACTGGGCCGAGCCGTTGAAGATGTCGGTGTGCTTCCACAAGATGCCGAAGTCTTCCTCGTGGACGCAGATTGCGTTCGGTATGGTCCGGGGCTGGCCGGTGTCGTCGGTCACGGTCGCGTCCAGGTAGGCGATCTCGCCCAGGCAGTCGCAGCCGAGCTCGAGCGAGTTGACGAACTTGCCGACCAGGTACTCGCCGGTGTCGAAGTACGCCTGCCAGTAGCGGAAGTTCGGGTCGCCGTAGGGCACGACCATCTCCGGGATCGACGCCCGGTAGAGCACAGGCCGCTCGACGCCGGCCTCGTGCAGGCTGACCTGGTGCAGGGTCAGCCCCTCGCGGGCGTCGAAGCCGATCCGCATCGACCAGTCCTGCCAGCGCAGCGCGTAGCCGTCCAGGGTGAAGCTCGGGCCCTCCGGCTGGGTGATCTCGATGGGCTTGAGCGTGGTCCGGTGCGGGCCGCGGACGGCCTCGTCGTCGTAGTCGCCGGATTCGGCCGGTACCGGGAGCTCGAACTCGTCGGTGACCTTGAAGACCTCCTTGGCGATCAGGTCCACGTAGGCGGCGACGCCGTCGACGGGATGCGCCCAGGCCAGGTCATGCTCGCCGGCCTGGACGAACGCGAGCACCCGCACCATCCGGCGCCGGTCGTCGTCGCGTGAGCCGAACACACCCGCGGTGATCGGGCAAGTCCTGATCTGGCTGACGTCGTCGTAACCGCGCCTGGCCATGGCGGCGCGCCAGGTCGGGTCGGCCTTGGTGATCTCATCCACGGCCGCGAAGTCGCTGTCCAGGATGGGCATCTGGCCGTCCTGGCCGGGGTCGAGCCGGCGCGCGCTGACGACCCCGGCGTGCGTGAGCGACACCACGACGTCGGTCGACTCGCCGGTGTCGCGGTTGACCAGGAACGCGCGCAGCCGGCGATCTGTAGCCGCGCTGGCCAGCACCTCGTCCTTGGGCGGCTCCTCCAGGCCGTAGTAGGCGAACCTGACGGGCCCGGTCAGCAGCCCGGCGGCCGCCATGACCTCGCGGCCCGCCAGGTACTCGGCGGCAGTGGCCGGGGCGAGCGGGTGTGCGGGGTGCTCGCGAGAGGCCTGGTCCGCGCGGACGGCGGTGTCGGTCATGGCAGATCTCCCCGTGGAGCGGAACGAAGCCCGGTGGCGGACGCGGATCCGCCACCGGGCCGGAGGCTATTCGTCGGCGAC
>JBAUAY010001364.1:0-3259 GCA_049676235.1 Streptosporangiaceae bacterium | reverse complement strand
GGGCAAGGCTGGCTCGACCCCGCTGCACCTGGCGGTGGCACCGACCGGCGCGAGCGGAACCGCCGGAGCCGGCGACCTCCAGCTCGAGATCGTCCGGATGCTCCTCGCCGCCGGCGCAACAATGGCCGACGTGGATCGCAACGGCGTAGCCGTGGCCGACCGGATCCAGAGCCAGGCGCTGCGCGATGCCCTGGCCGCCGGGCAACTGTTATCACCCGGCCTAGCCGAGTCTCACGCGCGCGCCACGATGGGGTCCTGAAGGGCTCTTCAGCGTCACCCCTGCTCCGCGAGGTGCCAGCGCACGATGCAGAAGCCGTGTTGCAGCGCGGCGTCGAGGGCGTCGGGGTCGAGACGCCCGTCGGGCCGGCGCGGGATGGGGATGAACCTGGCCGACCGCGGGTTCTTCTCGGCGATCACGCCGAGCAGCCGCTCGAGCTCTGCGGGATCGGTGACCAGTTCCGGCCGGGCGGGCGCGTCGCGGCCGCGCAACCGGATCCGGGCCGGCCGCCCGTCGGCTAGGTTGAGCGTCCAGCGGCCGCCGCCCGGGGTGAGTAGCACGTCGCCGTCGCGCACGTAGCTCACCGGCTGCCGATAGGCCTTCCCGCTCTTGCGGCCGGTGTAGGAGATGAGCATCAGGTTCCCGCTGAGCGGCGTCGCGAACGGCAGGCTGAGCGCTGCCCGCATGGGCACATTGACCGCGCGCATGATCCGCGCGCGCCGCCGCATCGCGGCTTGGTTGACTGCCATGATCGGACTCCTTTTGCTGAGGATGGTTAGACCAGTACGGCGCCGCCGGCGACGTCGAGGATCACGCCGGTGATCCAGGCGGCCTCGTCGGAGGCGAGGAACGCGGCGGCGGTCGCGACGTCTTGCGGTGTGCCGAGCCGTTTGAGGGGGTGCGCGTCGGCGAGTGACGCTTGCCGCTCGGCCGGGATCCGGTTCTGGTTGCCTTCGGTGAGGATGGTCTCCGGAGTGATGCAGTTGACACGGATCCCGAACGGGCCCGCCTGGGCGGCGACGTCCTGTGTCAGGAGCGCGATGCCCGCCTTGGCCACCGCGTAGGGAATGGGGGAGCGAGGGTCCGCGCGGCGCCCCGCGGCTGAGCCGATGGTGATGATCGTGCCATGGCGACGCTCCTTCATTCCGGGCAGGAAGCTCTTCAGCGTGAGGAACGTGGCCAGCAGGTTGCCGTCGACCGTCGCGCGCCACCCGTCTTCGGGGATCTGCTCGAGCGGCGCGGGCGGGGTGAAGCTGCCGCCGGCATTGGCGACCAGGATGCCGACCGGCCCCCAGGCGTCCTCGATCTGGCGGCGCACCGACTCGACCTGGCCGAAATCGGTGACGTCGCCCGTCGCGGCCATGGCCTTGCCGCCATCGCGGATGATCGCGGCCGCCACGCTGTCCGCGGCCGCCTGGTCGCGCCCGTGCACGGCGACGGCGGCGCCGCGGCGCGCGAACTCGGCGGCGATACCCGCGCCGATGCCCCGCGTACTGCCTGTTACCAGGGCGATCTGCCCGTCGCGCGCGCTCATGCCGTCTCCGCTTTCACAGGGGTAAGGATTTCCATGAGGTGACCGTTCGGGTCCCGGAAATAGGTGCCGCGGCGGCCGTTCTTGCTGCCATAGACCTGGCCGGGCTGGCGACAGGCGGGGTCGGCGTAGTACGTGATGCCCCTGTCCCTGATCCGGCCGAAGGCGGCCTGGAATTCCTCGTCGCTCAGCTGGAACGCGTAGTGATGCTCGTCGACGTGCTCGTAGTGATCGAAGTCCAGGCTGACCCCGTTGGCCAGCGTCACCGGGGTGAAGTGCGCCAGCGGCGGGTCGACGGGCAGGCCGAGGATGTCGGCGAGGAACTGCGCGGATGCCTGCGGGTCGTGCGCGGGGACGATGGTGTGGTTCAGTTCGACGGCCATTGCTGGCTCCTTTCGGTTAGCGGCCCATGCGGGCGTAGGTGCGGGCGGCCAGGAGGGAGAACACGACCAGCAGGCCACCGCTCCACGCCAGCGATATGAGGACATCATGTGCTGCCGGGCCGCCGAGGATCAGCGCCCGTTCGGCGTTGACCAGGGCGTCGACTGGCTGATGGGTGCCGAACGCCTGCAGCCAGCCGGGCATCGCGGTGGCCGGCACGAAGGCGGCGGAGGTGAAGACGAGCAGGAACACTACGGGCACCGCTGCCGCCTGGGCCGCTTCGGGGTCACTGACTCGCAGGCCCAGGGACGCGAAGCCCCAGGAGATCGCGTATCCGAACGCGACCACCAGGCCGACCGCGGCTAGCAGGCTGCCCGCGCCGTGCGGGCTGCGGAATCCGGCGGCGAAGCCGACGCCGATCATGACCGCGACGACAAGCAGGTTGCGGGCCAGGTCGGCGACGGTCCGGCCGCCGAGCACGGCGATCCGGGCCATCGGCAGGGTGCGGAAGCGGACCAGGATGCCGGTGCGCAGGTCACCGGACAGCCCGACCGCGGTGCCGACCGCGCCGAAGGCGACCGTCTGCGCGAAGATGCCGGGCATCAGGAAGTCCACGTAGTTCGTCCCAGGCACGTGGATCGCGCCGCCGAACGCGTAGCGGAACAGCAGCACGAAGATCACTGGCTGGATGGTGGCGAACACCAGCGCCTGCGGGGTGCGCAGCTGGGTCAGCAAGTTGCGCCAGGCGACGTCGGCTGTGTCGGAAAGCGCGCTGGCGACTCCGCTGGACGCCGCCGCGACGCGGCTGGCTGCGACCTGGCGCGGTGCTATTGCGATCGTGCTCATGCTGCTTCGCCTCCACGGGTAAGAGAGAGGAATACGTCGTCCAGGGTGGGTTCGCGCACCGCGACGGACACCGGGTCGGGCGCCTGGCCGTTCAGGGCGCGCAGCATGCCGGTGAGCTCGCCGGAACCGGTAGCGGACCGGACCTGGACGTCGGCGCCGTCGCGCTGCGGCCGGTAGCCTGCCCAAGCCAGCGCCGTTTGGGCGGCTTGAGCGGCTTCCTGCCTGCCAAAATCCAGGTGGAAGACCACTGTGCCGAACCGGGCCTTCAGCTCGGCGGGGGTGCCGGTGTCGGCTACCCGCCCGGCGGAGATGATCATTACCTGATCGGCCAGTGCGTCGGCTTCTTCCAGGTATTGCGTGGTCAGCAGCACGGTGGTGCCGGACCTGGCCAGGTCGCGCACCGAGTCCCACAGCGCGAAGCGGCTCTCCGGGTCCAGGCCGGTGGTGGGTTCATCGAGGAACAGCACCTCCGGCCGGTGCAGCAGCGCCGCGGCCACGTCGAG
>JBAUAY010001363.1:0-2168 GCA_049676235.1 Streptosporangiaceae bacterium | reverse complement strand
CGCGCAGCTAGCCGGGCTGGCGCTCGGGCTGGTCGGCGTCGCGCTGCTGTCCGGCCTGGGCGGCGGCGCGCACGGGACCTCCGTCGTCGGCGTGGTCATCATCCTGGCCGCGGCGGCCGCCTGGGCGCTCGGCACGATCATGGCCGGCCGGGTCACGATCCCGTCCAGCCCCGCGCTCGCGAGCGGTATGCAACTGCTCATCGGGGGCGCGGGGCTGCTAGTCCTGGCCGCGGCGGCCGGTGAGTTCTCCTCGCTCCGGCTGGCCGAGGTGTCGGCGCGGTCGTGGCTCGCCCTGGCCTACCTGACCGTGATGGGCTCCATCGTGGCGTTCTCCGCCTACGGCATCGCGGTCCGGGCGCTGCCGACTGCGACGGTCGCGACCTACGCGTACGTGAACCCGGTGATCGCGGTCCTGCTCGGCTCGCTCATCCTGAACGAGCGGCTGACCCCGGCGATGATCGGCGGCGGCGCGCTCATCGTCGGGGCGGTAGTGCTGGTGGTGCGCCGCCGCCCTCCGGCGCACTGAGCCTCGATCGGTTGGCGCACGCTGCCGTTCGTTGACCGCTGGCCGCGGGCGGCGAACAATGCAAAGGTGCTTTACGGATTCTTCGCTCGGGAGTGGGAGCGCACGTGCACCGAATGCGGCTACACCTGGCGGGTGCCGCGATCGATCGCGCGTCGCGGGATCCGCGGGATGAGCGCGCTGACCGTTCGCGGCAGTGCCGCCGGCGCCCGGCGCAGTCCCCGCGGCAACGTCGACCTCACGGTCGGCCTGGCGGCACGCGCCGAAACGATGGAAGGCTTCCGCATCTGCGCGCGATGCGGCGTCGATCACTTCACCCAGCGCCCGCTCCGGCGCGGTAACTAAGGAACGCCATGCGAGTCTTCGGGGACGCCGGGACGTACACGCCGCCCGACGGCGGCGACCCCAACCACTGGGTCGTGCACGCCAGCAGCGATGACCTGAGCCTGGGCACGTACTCCATCCCCGCGGGCGGGCTCGACGACCAGACCCTGCACACCGAGGACGAGATCTACGTGGTCCAGGCGGGCCGGGCCACGCTGGTGACGCCCTCGGGGACCGCGACGGTGGGGCCGGGCAGCGTGGTGTTCGTGCCGGCCGGGGAGACGCACAGGTTCACCGACATCACCGAGGACCTGGCTCTGGTCGTGGTCTTCGCCCCGCCGTACGGATCGCGGGCGGTGAGCTGAGGTCCCGCCCGTTCGGAATTATTGTCCCGAACGGACCATGGCGACAGCCTCCTCGATGCCGCGTCGCGCCAGGGCGTCGGCGCGCTCGTTATCAGGATCGCCCGCGTGACCCTTCACCCACATCCAGGTGACCTCGTGGCGGCTCATCGCCTCGACCAGCCTGCGCCACAGGTCGTCGTTCTTGACCGGCTTCTTGGCCGTGGTCTTCCAGCCGTTGCGCTGCCAGCCCTTGATCCACTTGGTGATCCCGTCGAGCAGGTACTTACTGTCGGTGTACAGGTCCACCTTGGCCGGCCGCTGCAGCGCCTCGAGGGCCTGGATGGCCGCCATCAGCTCCATCCGGTTGTTCGTGGTCAGCGGATCGCCGCCGTGCATCTCCTTTTCCGTGTCCTTCCAGCGGAGGACTACGCCCCAGCCGCCCGGTCCGGGGTTGCCGCTGCACGCGCCGTCTGTGTAGATCACGACCTCGGTCATCATAGGCGCGGCGAGGATACCGCGGCCTTCAGGCCGACGATGAAACGCCGCCGCCTCCCTTCACGGTGTGCTATAATCGAACACGTCTGCGATAGGCGAGCGGATCCGCGGCGGGGTACGCCGGGGCTGCGCGGGGAGGTACCCGGGATGCCGGGCCGGTGAACCGCGAATCTCAACTGCTCGCCTCCTGACTGGCGGGTGAGTAACTGGATCCCCCGCCTTCAAGCGAGGGAGGATGTCAAGCCGGAAGGTTACGCCCTCCCGGGACCCCCGCGCTGATTTGCTTTGCCCGCCGGGAGTTCATAAGGTTAAGGCACACCCGACGCGGGGTGGAGCAGTTCGGTAGCTCGCTGGGCTCATAACCCAGAGGTCGCGGGTTCAAATCCCGCCCCCGCTACTAATTTCCGCAGGTCAAGGCCCTTTCCCGCCAGGGAGAGGGCCTTTTGCGTGCCTGGCGCTGTAGCAAAACGTGTAGCAGCAGC